>DATHZY010000030.1:0-5510 GCA_035458325.1 Saprospiraceae bacterium
CAGGATAAAATTTTGTTGAGAAATGCCGGAATCCGGAAAGTCGGGATTACTTTTGCATCCGGCCAGGGCAAAACCTTTTGCTTCTCGACAATGGCTAGTTTCTTTTGGCTCAAAAGCCAATACTTTATTTACTTTTGCAACCTTAATCAAACACAATTATTATGTCAGACATTGCTGAAAGAGTGAAGAAAATCATCGTTGACAAGTTAGGTGTTGACGAGTCTGAAGTTACATCAGAGGCAAGCTTCACCAATGATCTAGGAGCAGATTCACTGGATACCGTCGAACTGATCATGGAATTTGAGAAGGAATTTGATATCTCTATTCCGGATGAGCAAGCCGAAAACATCCAGACCGTTGGCCATGCCATAGAATATCTGGAGTCCCAGGTTTCTGCATAACCGGAGACTTTGGAATTGAACTTTTACAGATCCACAGAGGGGTAACTCCTCTCTGTGGATGTTTTATTTTAGGGATTCCGGAGCCTTGCCAGATCTTTTAATTTGAACATTCCGGTGTAACTTTAGCCAACAGAAGGATCGATTTCAGACCCTTCTACCTGGGTAAACGTGATTAATACCGGTATTTTAGCCTGAGCAGTCATCCGTCTTGGGAGATTTAGGAACTAATACCAACTCCCCCCTTGCGACCAGGAAATTGAATACGCATTTTAACAAACATCAACACTGTATGTCGAAAAGAGTAGTCATCACCGGAATAGGCGCTTTAACGCCCATCGGAAACGATATTTCTTCCTTCCTCGAAGGCCTGAAGCAAGGCGTCAGCGGGGCCGGCAAAATCACCAGGTTTGATGCCACCGGCTTCAGGACCGAGTTTGCCTGCGAGGTCAAGAACTTCAATGCCGAAGATTTCCTCGACCGAAAGGAAGTGAGGCGCATAGATCCATTTGCTCAATATGCCATGGTGGTGGCAGATCAAGCCATTGTTGATTGCGGCATCAACCTCGAAACGGTTGATAAATCAAGGGTCGGAATCATCTGGGGCAGCGGCATCGGTGGTTTCACCACCTTCGAAGAAGAAATTGAAGGCGCCGGACGTGCAGTAGGTGTACCTAAATACAATCCTTTCCTGATTCCTAAACTGATCGTCAATATCGCTGCTGGCCATATCAGTATCAAATATGGTTTTTCAGGCGTCAATTTTGCGACGGTATCAGCTTGTGCATCAGCCAATCATGCGCTGATCATTGCCGCTGACAATATCCGCCTGGGTCGCGTTGACCTGGTGGTATGCGGTGGTTCTGAAGCCGCTGTCACTCGTGCCGGTATCGGAGGTTTTTCAAGTATGAAAGCCCTTTCAATCAGAAACGATGATCCTTTGACGGCATCAAGACCCTTTGATAAAAACAGGGATGGCTTCGTCCTCGGTGAAGGTGCAGGTGCTCTGATCCTCGAATCCTATGAATCCGCCAAAGCCAGAGGCGCGAAAATATATGCTGAGCTCCTCGGCTCCGGCATGAATGCAGATGCCTATCACATCACCGCTCCCGAACCAACAGGCAAGGGCGTGATCCAGTGTATGCAGTATGCTATGAAAGAAGCAGGACTTAGTACAAATCAGATCGATTACATCAATGTTCATGGTACTTCTACTCCACTGGGTGATGTAGCAGAGACCAATGCAATACAATCTGTCTTCGGTGATGATGCATACGGAATCAATATCAGTTCGACGAAGTCCATGACCGGACATTTACTTGGTGCGGCAGGAGCGATCGAGGCGATTGCTTCGATCCTGGCACTCAACCACAACTTTATACCCCCTACGATCAACCATTTTGAAGATGATCCTGAAATTGATGCCAGGCTCAACTTCACCTTTAATGAAGCGCAACAACGGGATGTTAAAGCGGTGATGAGTAATGGCTTTGGGTTTGGAGGTCACAATACATCGCTTATCTTTGGACGGGTCTGAGACCTTACTATGTGATATCGTGTGATCAGGAAATTCTATAATCATTATCTCTCTTCGGACAAGCAGTTTGCGCGTAGTGTAGCAAACATAGTCGGCTTTACGCCCAGTAACCTGCAGATATTCAAGCAGGCCTTTAGTCACAAATCAGCATCGGATCCAAAACTTCACACTGTCACCAGCAATGAAAGGCTGGAATACCTGGGCGATTCGATCCTCAGCACCATTGTTGCTGAATACCTTTTCCAGAAATATCCGAACAGCAACGAAGGCTTCCTCACCAAGATGAGGTCAAAAATCGTCAAGCGCAAGACCCTCAACCGCATTGCGGATGACATGGGCATCGATGTGGTGCTGCAGAATAACAATGACACCCGCCTCAGCGAATCGATGAAAGGAAACGCACTCGAAGCATTAGTGGGTGCTATCTACCTTGAAAAAGGCTTTGACAAAACAAAAGATATCGTCGTCAAGAAAATCCTTCGCCGCCACCTCAACATCCAGGAGCTCGAAGACAATGATGACAACTACAAGAGCCAGCTCCTTGAGTTCTGCCAAAAGAACGGCAGCGACATCGACTACCGCGTCATCGAACGATTCAAGATGGACAACCGTGATCGTTTCAAGATCGCAGTTTATGTCAATGGCAAGGAAATCGCCAATGGGGAGGATTTCAATAAAAAATCTGCTGAGCAGAATGCGTCGTTTAAGGCGTTGAAGAGTTTGGGAATAGAAGTATAGGCTAAGGCGGAGGCTAAGGCTAAGGCTAAAGAGGCCGAAGGGGCTCAAGAGGCTCAAGGGAAAATCATCGAAAGGCCCGCAGGGCCATGTAATAAACTGCCCTACGCTCTATGCTCTATGCCCTATGCTAATTAACCCCCTCCAGCTTCCGCATCTCTTCGTGCAACTTCATCTTATTCGACGCACTCATCTTGACGAGCGGCAATCTCAATTCTGCAGAAGCTAATCCTTTGTACTCCACTGCTTCTTTAATACCCACCGGATTGCCTTCGACGTAGAGCCAGTGATGGAGATCAAGTAATTTGAAATGATGCTCACGCGCGTCTTCCCAGCTTCCATCAAGTGCTCTGCGCATCATGGTAGAAAACGTATGTGGAAATGCATTGGCGATCACGGAGATCACACCTTTGCCTCCTACTACAACAGAAGCCAATGCTGTCGGATCATCACCGGACAACAAAGTAAAATGTACCGGCGTATCCCGAGAGATGGCAGCAGCCTGCACCAGATCTGCAGATGCATCCTTGACGGCGATAAATTTTTCAGATGCATTGGCTAAACGTATGATCGTAGGTGCTGTGATATTGGAAGATGTACGTGAGGGTACATTGTAGATGATCAGTGGTAATGGTGATGCTTCCGCCAGTGCCATGTAGTGCTGATAGATACCTTCCTGTGATGGCTTCACATACGCAGGACTGCTCGATAGTATGGCAGCAATGCCTTTGGTATCAAACGCCCTTAGTTTCTCACACACCTGTGCTGTGTTATTGCCACCAAACTGGCCTGCGACAATGGGTACCTTGCCGGCAGTGACTTCAACCGTATGTTTGATGATACTTGTTTGCTCTTCATCCGATAAGCTGGTGGCTTCACCAGTGGTGCCGAGGGATACGATGTAATCTACACCACCGTCGATCACGTGATGGATCAATGCAGTCAATGCATCAAAATCTATTGCACCATTCCTGAATGGTGTGATCAAGGCTACACCGGTGCCTGAGGGGTTAAAATGTGCCATACTAAAAGAGTCTAATAAATCTTCTGCAAGGTATGCATTAGTTCATGGATCCACTCCTTGAGCGTCGCGGATGAGCCTGTATCCAGACACAAATCATATGGGTTGTTACTGGCATGCTGATACCACGGTCCGATCCGAAAAGTGGCTTTGGACAGGGAGCTGATAAAATCGAGGGACTTGTGATTGTGATGGATGGACATATTGATAAGTACATCAAAAGGTTGTTCGATAAACTCATCCACTACGGGGCCACGGGGGATCATCGAAACCTTGGCCAGGTCTGCGGTGGTAAAGAGATCAAAAGGCATAGCTATACCTTCTGTCTTTCCCTCCATGAAACCTAATATTTTAACCCGGTGGCCATCCTTTCGCAGCTTTTCGGCAAAGGCCATGACCTCATTTCGATCTCCGGGGATACCGGCATCGACGAGGATTCCAAAATGATTCTTACGGTCTTTTTTAAATTGGGGGGAACGCTTGCCGGACTCGCTTAACCTCTTTTTCTTCTCTCTTTCAAAAAAATATGTCCTGATCGGTTTTAGCATATATCCCTTACTTGATCACTGCGTCAAACATGGTTAACGGGAATCATCGGTTTCAGATTTTACCTGGAAGCGCCCCATCGCAGAATATTTTTCAATCCGCTGGTTGATCCGCTCCTCCGGCGTAAATTTCTTGAGCGCCTTAAGCTCTGCCTTGATGTGTTTGGCTAGTGCTACGGCCATTCCTTCCGGATCATTATGCGCACCACCTAAGGGCTCCTTGACGATCCCATCGATCAGCGCAAATTCAGCCATGTGATCAGCTGTCAGTTTCAAGGCTTCTGCCGCCACTTCTTTATAATCCCAACTACGCCACAAGATCGAAGAGCAGGACTCAGGTGAAATCACAGAGTACCAGGTGTTTTCCAACATAAATACTTTGTCACCAAGACCGATACCCAATGCGCCTCCGGAAGCTCCTTCGCCAATGATATAACATACGATAGGCACCTTGAGCTGCGTCATTTCCATCAGGTTGCGTGCGATGGCTTCAGCCTGGCCTCTTTCTTCAGCTTCGAGTCCGGGATAAGCTCCGGGGGTATCTATAAAGGTAACAACGGGGATATCAAATTTTTCGGCCAGCTTCATCAGGCGCAATGCCTTGCGGTATCCTTCCGGATTGGCCATTCCAAAATTGCGATACTGGCGCATCTTGGTATTGACCCCTTTCTGATGTCCGATCACCATTACAGTCCGGCCGTCAAGCTGGGCAAATCCACCAATGATCGCTTTGTCATCATGCACCAGGCGATCGCCATGCAGTTCGACAAAATGGGTAAACATCTGCTGGATGTAAAACAAGGTATAAGGCCGTTCCGGATGCCTGGACAATTGCACCTTCTGCCAACCACTCAGGTTGCCATAGATCTCCTTCTTGGTTTGGATGATCTTGTTCTCCAGGTCCCGTATGGCAGCGCTGACATCTACGTCCCCCTGAGCTTCAATTTGCTTGATTTGCTCGAGCTGGTCATAGAGGCTTTCAAGGGGCTGCTCAAATTCAAGAAACACCATAAGCTGTTGATTGACAAGCCTTAACGTAGGGGTGAATTAAGGTTGGTCGACAAAGGTAATGAAAAAATAAGGCTGAAGCTGAGGCTGAGGCTAAGGAAAAAAATAAAAGGCGGAAGAGGCCTAAAAGGCTCAAGAGGCTGAAGGGGCCTAAGAGGCGATTCTAAGTTTATTGCCTTTGACCCCGGGGTTGCCCAGCACAACAGGTCGAACGAAATGAGATCCCGCCACTGGCTGCATGACCCATTATTCACTTTTCATTCTTC
>DATHZY010000031.1:0-3852 GCA_035458325.1 Saprospiraceae bacterium
CGGGAATGTGGTCTTAAGATCAGTTCCTATGTGGATGAGCGCATGGATCCGGACAAATCAACGAAAGCAGCCGTTCATTACCTCAAGACACTCTATGCCATGTTTGGCAATTGGGAGCTGGTCATGGCTGCCTACAATGCAGGCCCGGGAAGAGTGCGCGCTGCTGTAAAACGTGCAGGATCATCTGATTACTGGAAGATTGCCCGTTTCCTGCCCGAAGAAACCAGAAGCTACGTGCCTGGCTTTATTGCCGCCAGTTACCTGATGAATTTCCATGATGCACACAATATCATCCCTGTGTATCCCGAGCTCGCGATGGGCGAAATGACCACAGTAGTAATACACCAAGGCATGTCTATTACTGAGTTGGCCAGACGCTCCGGGTTGACTGTAGAGTCGGTCAAACAATTGAATCCATCGTTTGTGCGCAATTACATCCCCTCCAGTGCGGCAGGCTATGCTATTGTACTTCCTTTTGCATCAGCAGAACTGTTCAATTCAGGACGCTCAATGGAGATACCTGACCTGGATGCCATAGAAACCGGATTTGCATCCTCTACGGTGACGATCGGAGGTGCCACCTATAAAATCACCACTTCCTCCAGGGAGCATGTTGTCCGATCAGGAGACAACCTGTCAACCATCGCGGCCCGTAACAACTGCACTGTGCGTGACCTCATGACCTGGAATGGCCTTAGGGATAGCCGTTTGTCCATAGGTCAGCGACTCGAAATCAGATATACCACCAAAGAATTGATTCCGGCGATTATGGAAGCATTAGTTGTCGCTCCGCCTGTCAGAAATGACTTGACCTTGAATACGCTCTCATCCTTGTCTTTTGACTATTTCCCAGTGGATCAGCGCAGCCAGGATGTGAGCTTTGAAATCGCGCCTGTCGTCAAAGAGCAATCTACCAATACCCTGGTCCTTCAACGCCGCCAGAGCATTCGCCAGGCCCTGAACCAATACCAGCTCAGCAACAGCGTCTCTAATGCCACCTGCGATCTGCCAGGCAATGTGTGCGCAGGGGATGTGGTGAGGGTTAAATAGCTATCAGCCGTCAGCTATCAGCTGTCAGATATCTCTTTCTGAGCTTCCAGCTTCCAGCTCCCAGAGGATTTTAGTTCCTTTTTTGGCTTGCGCCAAAAAACTACTCTTCTCACGTCTCTCGTTCTCACGCATTTTACTCTCTCACTCTCTCACTCTCTTCCACGTCTCACATTCTCACGCGTCTTACTCTCTCACTCTCTTACTCTCTTACACGTACCACGTTTGTCTTACCTTTGTGGAATGATACACATAACACTACCGGATGGTTCAGTCAGGGAATACGCCGAAGGAACCACTTCCATGGACATCGCCAAATCCATCAGCGAAGGATTGGCACGTAACGTATTGGCCGCCAAGGTCAATGGAGAAGTATGGGATGCTAATCGCCCGATCAACAGCGATGCCACCCTTCAGTTATTGACGTGGAATGACGAGGATGGAAAATCTGCTTTCTGGCACAGCTCTGCCCACCTGATGGCGGAGGCCCTGGAGGCTATCTACCCGGGTGTGAAATTTGGTATCGGCCCGCCCATCGACAACGGTTACTATTACGATATCGATCTGGGCGACCGGGCACTGACGCCTGAAGAACTACCTGCGATAGAAGCCAAGATGCTGGAACTCGCCAGGCTGAAGAATGATTACGTGCGTAAAAATGTATCCAAGGCAGATGCGATCGCATACTTCACTTCGAAAGGAGATGAATACAAAATTGAATTGCTCCAGGACCTGGCAGATGGTGAAATCACCTTTTACCAGCAAGGCAATTTTGTGGACTTATGCCGTGGCCCACATATCCCCAATACGGAAAAAATAAAAGCCGTCAAGCTCACGAATATCGCGGGAGCATATTGGAGAGGTGATGAAAAGAGAAAGATGCTGACACGCATTTACGGCATCACATTTCCACAACAAAAGGAACTCACCGAATATCTCGTATTGCTCGAAGAAGCAAAGAAACGCGATCATCGTAAACTCGGTGCCGAATTAGAATTATTTGCTTTCTCTGATCGTGTTGGTGCCGGTCTTCCGCTATGGTTGCCTAAAGGAACAATCGTGCGTAACCGCCTGCAGAATTTCCTTCGCAAGGAACAGGCGAAGAGAGGATACCAGGAAGTGATGACGCCACACATCGGCAAGAAAGAATTGTATGTGACCTCCGGGCACTACGAAAAATACGGAGCGGATAGTTTCCAGCCGATCCATACACCTAAAGAAGGTGAAGAGTTTCTCCTGAAGCCGATGAACTGTCCTCATCACTGTGAAATCTATGGGCATAAACCTCATTCCTATAAAGAGCTTCCGATCCGCATCGCAGAATTCGGTACGGTGTATCGTTATGAGCAAAGTGGTGAGTTACATGGATTGTCGCGCGTAAGAGGATTTACTCAGGATGATGCGCATATCTTTTGTACGCCGGACCAGGTTCGCGAGGAATTTCTGAATGTACTTGAACTGACCAAGTTGGTTTTGTCAAAGGCGGGATTTGAAAAATTTACCGCGCAGATTTCCTTACGTGACCTGAGTAAACCTGAAAAATATCTTGGTGATCCGGAGACATTTGCAAAAGCCGAGCAAGACATCATTGATGCTGTGGCAGCTGTAGGACTTGAAGCTGTTCAGGTTCCGGGTGAAGCTGCCTTCTATGGACCGAAACTTGATTTTATGATCAAGGATGCCATCGGCCGTACATGGCAGCTTGGTACCATACAAGTGGATTACAATCTTCCTGAAAGGTTTCAGTTGGAATACATTGGTGCGGACAATCAGACGCATCGTCCGGTGATGATCCACCGTGCACCGTTTGGCAGCATGGAACGCTTCATCAGCATCCTGATTGAAAATACGACAGGCAAACTTCCATTGTGGCTGGCACCTGAACAGTTTGCTGTCCTGCCGATTGGTGAAGGGCACATCGAGTACTGCAAAGATGTATTGGCACAACTTGAAGCTGCAGGATTGTCAGGCTACATCGATGATCGTAATGAAACTATAGGACGTAAGATCCGGGATACGGAATTGAAGAAGGTGCCCTACATGCTGATTGCAGGAGATAAGGAAATGGAAGATGGTGTTGTTGCATTGCGGAGGCAGGGAGAAGGAGACCAGGGTGCGGTCACGCTTGAAGCTTTTACGCATCGGTTGCTGGCGGAGATTGAGGGAAATTGAATAGCTGAAAAGGCTCAAGAGGCTCAAGAGGCTCAAGAGGCTCAAGAGGCTTAAGGGGCAGAGGATGTTGAAGATGCATGGTTAATGAAAAGTGTTCAATTGCCCTCGGGTTTAGCCGGGGGTCACTAATCGAGGGGAATTCGGCTTTAGCCACAAGGGTGATTTTTCTTTTGGCTAAAGCCCATTCTAAATTCTCTGGTCACCCCGGCTTGAAAGCCAGGGCAATTCGCAAGTCTGGTTTTCGATATTTCTAATTATGGCCTCCTTCCTTAACGAAAACTTAAAAAGAAATTATTTACAAGCTTATCAGACGAGATTATATAAACTGACCCGGGATGGAGTCAGCCCCCTTTTTGCAAACTAACTTTCTTTTCTTAACTTAGTACGCTACTTCATGACAGGAATGTTCCTGTTGCTGCCATACCTATACATGGCAACAATGGTGAATATCGGCTGCCTGTTGTCCAGTATTAAATCTATTGGTATGAAAAAGATCTCTGCTCTCGTCCTCACGCTCCTTTATACCACCCTACTCTCTGGCCAGGACCCTTGCTCTGCACTGAACTATCATTCCTTCAAGGCGGAGAGTGTAAAAGGTTATTATACCGACCTGGGTAACCAGGGCGTGGAGAT
>DATHZY010000032.1:0-3894 GCA_035458325.1 Saprospiraceae bacterium
ACTAGGAAAGACACTGACCAATATTTCCAAAGGCCAACTCAAGGCTCATTTTCGACCTCATAATACGATGTACAAAGAACTTCCGGAGTTCGATTTTTCAAATGACCTCTATTATGTCAATGTCGGTGAAGGCCCCGCTCGCAACTGGGATGATTGCAGACGATATGGATTTCTCTCGGCAGGTCAAGGTGTTCAATGGAGTGAGCCAATGAAAACACTCTGCAAAGGCGATGTGGTAGTAGCATACCTGAAAGGAAAAGGATATGTCGGCATCGGCATCGTAAAGGAAAAAGCCGTTAGTGCCTCCCATTTCAGGCACAACCACAAATCACTCCATGATCTCAAACTGGTTGAACCTGGGATTTTGAAAAACTACAATAATGAGAATGCTGAGTTCCTGGTCAAAGTAAAATGGCTAAAATCCTTCCCCCGTGAAGAAGCCAAATGGCAAAGCGGAAAAGGTCTCTTTACTTCACAACAAATTGTAGCTCGCCTGAGGAACCAGACAAAGACTATTAAATTTTTGGAAAAGGAATTTGGAATTGAAAATCTACAATAATTGCCCTGCACTTGTAGCCCCCTCCCCCCAAATCCATTTCTTCCCCTACCTTGCGCCCCCAATATGTCGCTACTGAAAAGGATCCAATATCTGTTGATGCTGCTCTTCACCTGTAGCGTAGGAGGCTCAGCAGCCCAACCGGTCTATTCCTTTCAAATGCAGGATACAGGAGCCGCATATAGTAGTTTTACAGACAGCCTTTATATCCTGCCGGATCCGGCGCGACAACTGACGATTACAGATATCCTGCGATCAACAGATCTTGCCTTCCGGCGACCACAACAGCAAGATCATGATGCAGCCGCTGTCTTGTGGTGCGGCATCCGGTTACAACATACCGGATCCTCTACCCAACACGCCTATTTCACCTTCTGCTCAGAGATGGACACGATCATCATGTATGCCATCGACAGCGGACGCGTCACCAGCCAGGCCATGACCGGCACCGCCATACATCCACACACCAAGACGCTGCCGTCACGCGACAATATCATACCGGTCAGCCTGGAGCCCGGAGAGGAGAAGCTCCTGTATTTTAAAATCGCTTTTGACCGCAAGGTGGATGCGGCACATCAATCGCACATCTACCTCCGACCTGCCGGCCCGTTTGTACATCATTTTATCCGCAATTATACGTGGCAAGCTTTTTATGCCGGAGCCATGCTCCTCTTTGGCATCATCAGCCTCTTTATGTTTTTTATGTTTCGCGAGTGGGTCTTTATCTATTTCGCTTCGCTGATGGTGTTCCTGGTCCTCTATTTCACACTGAGTTTCGGATTTCTGGAGGGGCTCGTCTTTGGTCATCTGGGCCATGCCCGCAATGCTGTCATCCAGATCGGGATATCAGGTATCGTGCTGTCCCTCTTTGGTTTTTTTAATACCTACCTCCGCCTCGCCGAACACATGCCACGCTATATCCACTTGTTGCGCTGGTCATCGTGGTTTACAGCCCTGGTGGCGCATGTCATGATATGGCTGGGCATGGATATCATCCAGGTGTCTATTATACACAATGTGATCCTGGCGGTTTGGATCCTTATCCTGTTTTATCCGGTCATCCGGTTGGCTTGGAAAAAGGATTTTTACGCCGGCATTCTGCTACGCTCTATCATCATTCTCTTCGTGAGTTCCCTGATATACATCGCCCATCTGCAAAACTGGTTTCCGGCTATGACCTGGGCCCGGTTCGCTTTTCAAATCGGAACCTTACTTTTTTCAGGCGTACTCTTTTATAGTTTGTTCGAACGCATCCAATCGATCCAGAGTGACCGCCAACGCTATATGGAACTCGACCAACTAAAATCCAGGTTCTTTACAAATCTATCTCATGAGTTTCGTACACCCCTTACGCTGATGATGGGACCACTGCAGCTTCTATTGGAGAAAACAAAAGATGCAGAAGACAAGGCATTGTTGAGTATGGCGGCACAACACGCGCAGCGACAACTTGAACTCGTCAATCAACTACTTGACTTGTCTAAACTTGAAGCTGGCAAAATCACCTTACAAGCCCGGATTGAAAAAGCCACTCCGGATTTCAAGGGCATGATCCATGCGTATGAATCCCTGGCAGGACAAAAGGGGATTACGCTTGAGGCTGATATTCCGGATCCGGATCTCAGGTTCTGCTATGATCGCGATAAAATGCAAAAAATCATTTCCAATCTGCTGACTAATGCGTTTAAGTTTACACCCGCAGGTGGAAAAGTAACGGTGAAGGTGCTGAAGAAAGTCAATGATGTCATCATCACCGTATCTGATTCAGGGATCGGCATTGCCGAAGCGGACCTTCCAAAAATTTTCGATCGCTTTTTCCAGGCCGACATCGCCCGAAATCCCGAGTTGGAAGGCAGTGGCATTGGCCTCGCCCTGGTGCGTGAATTTGTATTGCTACATCAGGGTTTGATTAAAGTGGAAAGTGAGAAAGGAAAAGGGACGACATTTATACTTACCCTGCCAGCAAACTTACCGGAATCGGTTCGCAAC
This sequence comes from Saprospiraceae bacterium, assembly GCA_035458325.1. Lineage (GTDB taxonomy): Bacteria > Bacteroidota > Bacteroidia > Chitinophagales > Saprospiraceae > Opimibacter. The sequence goes on from DATHZY010000032.1 coordinate 2,546, forward strand.
ACATCTGATGATGAGGTCCTTGAAAAAAGTGCCGTTGGCCAACAAAATAATTTGTTCAGTACATCCGCACTACAAGAGGCTATGGTCCTCCCGCAAAATGGAGCAGAAGAAACGGAACCTCAAGCTTCACGCATCCTGGTCATCGAAGACCATCCGGATGTACGTGCCTTTATCACAAAATGCCTGGTGAAGTCCTTTGACGTGATGGAAGCCAGGGATGGCGACGAAGGCATAGCAATGGCATTGGAAAACCTGCCCGATATCATCATCTGTGATGTCATGATGCCGGGGCAAAATGGATATGAAGTATGTGCCCGGTTGAAATCGGATATACGTACCTGTCACATCCCCATCATCCTGCTGACCGCAAAAGCCACACGCGAAGAAAAACTCGAAGGGCTACATTCAGGTGCAGATGATTATCTCCTCAAGCCTTTTGATGCTGCCGAACTCGAAGCCCGCGTCAACAACCTCATCCGCTCCCGTCAGCAACTGCGCGAACGTTTTGCCACCTCCATCACCCTCAAGCCAAGCGAGATGAGCCTGAACTCTCTGGATCAGACGTTCATCCAACAGGCCATGCAAGCCGTGGAAGCTCGAATGGAAGACGCCAACTTTAACATCGATGCCCTGGCACAGGAACTCGGCATGAGTCGTCCCAATCTCAACCGAAAACTCAGGGCCTTGCTCAATCAATCTACCAACCAGTTTATCCAGTCGGTCCGGCTCCAGCGCGCCGTCGATTTGCTCCGCCAAAGGGCTGGCACGGTTGCAGAAATTGCTTACCAAACCGGTTTTAGCAGCCCCGCTTACTTTATCAAATGCTTCAAGGATCATTTCGGAGAAACCCCCGGTCAATTTAGTGGCAAAGAAGTATAGTGCTTATTTTCAGCCTATTGAGTCGATATTGATATCATCTGGTTCGATTTTGATATCCGTCACTTCAGCCCGCCCGTACTTTTGCCTGTAGAAATTTACAACGGGGATTGACCCTTTTAATTCTCAATTCTTTTCACCGTTTGTATGGTTTACAGTCCCTGCCAAATCCGGGCTGGCGAAGCTATGCGGACACCAAAACCAATGACTTATGCATTTTTTTACACGTACATTTTATTGCTTTTCTTTCATGTTGGGATCTTCCCTGATGGCGGTGAGCCAGGTGGTGATCACGGCGGATAATTTTCCAAGGGGTAGCACCTTTACCGATTATTCGTATCGTTCACAACCTGGTGTCATCGTTCCTCCATCGGAAGGGCCGGACCAGGTTTGGGATTATAGTGATCTGGAGTTGGATCAAATTATTACTGTAGATTATGCTGATGCATCGCAAGATCCGGCTTTGCCAGGAG
>DATHZY010000033.1:0-2384 GCA_035458325.1 Saprospiraceae bacterium
AGCCAGGCAAATTGAATTGCCCCGACTTTCAAGTCGCGGGCCGCTCATGATCAATCCTCAATTAGCAGTCAGCATCAGCAGTTAAACAATGCGTCTGGCATCTGCGAGTCTGGTATCTGAAATCTTGCGTTAGAGCTAAAGTCTTATGCTCCCAACCTGGGATTAAAGGCTAAACCGGGGTTACAAATCCAAATTCAGATATTCTTTTTCGTAATATTCCATAGGTCCTGCCTGATAATGTGTAGACTACATATTATCAACTTATTTAGATCAAATCCATACATGGGTAATCTTCCCATTTCGTTTCCTTAAGTAAAATCTTAGCCCTAATTTGAAACCATGATATCCGACAGGGCATCAGGAAGTAAAAATCAATATCGTCTCATCTAAAAAATACCAATCTAATGGGTTTTGATACTAAAAATCTGCGGAATGTTGTTTTGCTCGGCCATAGCGGCTCCGGTAAAACACTGTTTGTTGAAAGCATGTTGTTTGAATCCGGAGCCATCAACCGAAGAGGCACGATCGAAGGACAAAACACCGCATCAGACTATACGAAAATAGAACAGGAAAGAGGTAACTCGCTATTCAGTTCGCTCATGCATGTCGAATGGCGTGGAAATAAAATAAACATCATTGACACCCCGGGATATGATGATTTTGTTGGTGAAGTCATTTCCTCGCTCAAGGTAGCCGATACGGCTGTGATGATCGTCAATGCCGCCAGTGGTGTGGAAGTAGGGACCGAACTCTTGTGGGAATACATCGAAAAATTTCAGACTCCTTGTCTTTTTGTGATCAATCAATTGGATCATGATAAAGCCAACTTTGACACCACGCTCGAACAGATCAGATCAAGATTCGGGCCCAAGGCCATCCCATTCCAATATCCCTTGCAGACCGGCTCCGGCTTCAACACGATCGTTGATGCCCTGCGCATGGTCATGTATGTATTTCCAAAGGATGGCGGAAAACCAGAGAAAAAAGCAATCCCCGAGAGTGAAGTCGGGCGTGCCCAGGCAATGCATCAGGTGTTGGTGGAAGCCGCTGCTGAAAATGACGAGAGTCTCATGGAAAAATTCTTTGATGAAGGCAACCTGAGTGAGGAAGAACTGACCAAGGGACTCAATATCGCGCTGTCTAATCAGCAGATATTCCCGGTATTCTGTGCTTCGGGCAAACTCAATATGGGAAGCGGACGCATCATGGGCTTTATCAATGACATCGGGCCATCTCCTGCGGACAGGCCACAACCATTAAGCACTAAAGGTGATCCTATCGCACCTGATCCTTCCGGCCCTGTCCGGGTCTTTATCTATAAAACCATTTCTGAACCACAGGTAGGAAATGTTTCTTACTTCAAAGTGTATTCCGGCACCCTGCGGCCGGGTGATGACCTCATCAACCTGTCCAATAGCAACCATGAACGTATAGCACAGATCTATGTGTCCGAAGGAAAAACCCGCGAGGCTGTCAATGAACTCAAGGCCGGAGATCTCGGTGTCACTGTCAAGCTCAAAGAAAGTCACACCAATAACACCCTCACCGCAAAAGGAGTAGATTCAGGTGTCGAGGAAATCCACTTTCCGGAACCAAGGATCAGGGTAGCCGTCTCTACTGCAAACAAAGGTGACATAGAAAAACTAGCCAAGGCGCTTCATATCACCCACGAGGAAGATCCGACTTTGCTGATCGAACAATCGGCTGAGTTGAAACAAATGCTACTCCATGGACAAGGACAGTTACACCTTGACCTGATCAAGTCCAGGATTGAAAAGGTATATGGTATCTCCATGAACTTTGATATGCCGAGGATCCCTTATCGGGAGACAATCACTAAAGTAGCTAACGAAGTCTACAGGCATAAAAAACAAACAGGAGGTGCAGGACAGTTTGCAGAAGTGCACCTGCGCATCGAACCCTATCAGGAAGGCATGAATGATCCGGATGGCCTGACAGTACGCCATCGTGAATATGAAAAACTCCCCTGGGGAGGAACACTTGCTTTCTACTGGTGTATCGTGGGCGGTTCGATTGATTCCAAGTTCAGCAATGCCATCAAAAAAGGTGTCATGAACAAGATGATCGAAGGCCCGCTCACCGGATCGCATTGCAGGGATATACGCATATCCATCTATGATGGAAAAATGCACCCGGTTGATTCCAATGATATGGCTTTCCAACTGGCAGGGACCATGGCATTTAAAGCTGCATTCCAGCATGCCGGACCTCAGTTACTCGAACCTATCTATGACGTCTCCATCCTCTGTCAGGATGAAGTCATGGGTGACGTGATGGGTGACCTGCAGACGCGCAGGGCAATCATCATGGGAATGGAGCGTGAAGGTCATTACCAGAAGATTCTGGCTCGTGTCCCACTCGCT
>DATHZY010000034.1:0-6768 GCA_035458325.1 Saprospiraceae bacterium
GCAAATCGTATTTTAGTCCTCGATAAAGGCAAAGTGGTGGAGACAGGATCCCATGATGAGCTCCTGAAACAAGCGCATGGCAAGTACAAGAAGTTGTATGATATGCAGTTTAGGGTGAGTGCTACTGCGTAACGGTAAAAAGTAAACGGTATGCGGTATGCGGTATGCGGTAAAATGTTTTTCTTCGAAAAACATTTTACTATTTAATAACTGAATACCGATCACTGAATACTGATCACTGATCACTGAATACAGAAATAGTTACGATTACTTTAGAAAAAATATCAGATCAAAAAATGGCAACGCAGGGATTTAACATCAGGTTTAATGGGATCATCGGATTCGCCTTTATGGTCCTCCTCTTCGTGGGTTTGTTTTTTATTGCAAAAGGGGTCTTTACGGTGCTGGCATGGATTGCTCCTGTGTTGATTATCCTTGCCTTGCTGATCAATTACAGGACGGTGCTGAATTACCTGAAATTTATGCTGGGCCTGCTTCAGCGCAATCCGGTGGGAGGCATCATCGGGATCCTGTTGAGCTTCTTTGGATTTCCGATCCTGGCAGGTGTATTGTTTGGTAAATCTATCCTCGATCGCAAAGTGAAAAAGCTCCATGAGGCTTACCGGGCAGAGAAGGATGGTGAATTTGTAGAATTTGAGGAGATCATCAAATCAGAACGTGAAACCAAACTTGATCTTCCTCCTATGGAAAAACAAGCCCCTGTCAAAAAGGATAACCAATACGAAGACCTGTTCTAATCGCTACAAAAAAACCTGGTTGATGATAGCTGTTTCGATCGCACTGGGTTTTGCACTTCCCTATTTACTCCTACAGGCTTATTATCTCTTCTACTGGTATAAAACAAAACCAGCTTCCATTCCGTCAGATTACCTTGGTTCGACGTCGGTGACTATCGTTGTCGTAGCACACAATGAATCAAAATCCATCTCCTCCTGTTTGCAGGGTATTTTGCAACAGGCTTACCCCGCCCATCTCATGGAGATTATCGTTATCGATGATCATTCGACCGATACTACCATCGAAGAGGTGCAAAAGATCGGAAGTGAACGTATTGCTTTTTATAACCTCAAGGATTACCCGGAATACATCAAAGCACCGGCGTTTAAGAAATCCGCCATCACACTTGCAGTCGATAAAGCAACATCCGAATACATCGTGATCACGGATGCAGATTGTGTGCACCCAGATCAATGGTTGAATGCAGTAGTGTACGGACTTGAAAAAAATCAAAGTGCTTTTCAGACATCGCCTGTGGTCTTAGATGGGAATAATACTTTACTTTCTGAAATGCAGGAGGCAGAACAATTAGTCCTCATGCTCATCACTGCAGCCGGTATCACATCCGGACTGCATGATATAGCCAATGGGGCCAACATGGCTTTCCGAAAAAGTGCATTTCGCAAAGTAGATGGATTTACAGGAAATGAACAGTTTGCTTCAGGCGATGATATGTTCCTGGCAGAAAAAATGAGAAAAGCATTTCCAGGCCAGATTGCTTTCAATAAATCCATCAACGCTTCCGTAAGTACGCAAGCTAAAAAAAACTGGCCAGCGCTTATCAAACAACGCTTGCGTTGGGCTGGTAAAAACAAAGGGTTGGAAAGTCCAACGATAGCACGCATCTGGATTTTTGTTGGCTTATATCATTTCATGCTTCTCCTTTCATTGGCAGCCTCACTTTTTAACCTGATATCGCCCCTTCCCTTTATCATCCTGTTTGTCGTAAAATGGTTTGCAGATTTCCTGGTCATCACGACAGCTGCTTCTTTTTTTCGGAAGACTTCTGTGCTGAAGTATTTTGTTCCGTTGCAGTTTTTATATAGTTATTATATCCTGCGATTGGGACTGGCGATGATGATGGGAAAGAGGGGGGACTGGACACGGGTTTCACCGGGTTAAAACCCGGTGTTAGAAAATGGTCCGTGCCTACGGCACTAATGTCGATGCATTGCATGCATCGACTCCTTTTCCATGTACCTTTCGCCCTTTCCACCGTTCCACCTTGCTAAAGGTCTATTCATCTCTACCTTCGCCTCAGCCTCAGCCTTCGCCTTTTTCTTACCTTTGCCCCCCTTATCAAAAAAATAATAAATGAGTTTACTGGTTATTGGTTCTGTTGCCTTTGATGATATCGAAACCCCGTTTGGCAGGGCAGAAAAAATAGTTGGAGGAGCCGGCACCTACATTGCCTGGGCAGCCTCTTATTTTGTCAAGAACATCAGCATAGTTTCGATCGTCGGTGAAGATTTCCCGCAGAGCGAATTGGATGCATTGGAAAGCCGCGGTGTGGATACCTCAGGCATCAAGATTGTCGAAGGTGGAAAGTCCTTTTTCTGGGCCGGAAAATATCACCTCAACCTCAATGCCCGTGACACCCTGGTCACAGAACTCAATGTACTGGCTGACTTTGACCCTGTACTTACAGCAAAAGAGCGCGAAAGTGAATTTGTGATGCTAGGTAACCTGACGCCGGCGATCCAAATGAGTGTCATCAACCAGATGGACAAACATCCGAAAGTGCTGGCGCTGGATACGATGAACTACTGGATGGACAGTGCCATGGATGAACTCCTGGACGTCCTGGGCCATATCGACCTGCTGATCATCAATGATGAAGAAGCCCGCCAGCTATCCGGCCAATACTCCCTCCTGAAGGCCAGCGAATTGATCCTGGCGATGGGGCCAAAGTACCTTGTCATCAAGAAGGGGGAGCATGGCGCCTTGCTTTTCGGGGATGGTCAGGTCTTTTTCGCACCGGCATTGCCGTTGACAGAGGTTCAGGACCCAACCGGAGCCGGTGATACCTTTGCCGGTGGGTTGATGGGTTTCCTGGCCAGCAGGGACATGATCAATTTTGAGGTATTGAAGCAAGCCATCATCTGTGGCTCTGCCATGGCGTCCTTCTGTGTGGAAAAATTTGGTGCCGAAGCCCTCCGAAACCTGGACATGGATCACTTGCAGGAACGGCTCGATAAGTTTACCCAGCTGGTAAACTTCGAAGCCCCTGTATTGTAACAGATCCGATTTGCTTAGAAAGCGAGCTTGAAATTTTTATAATACACCCATATCAGGAGTATGATAAAAAGGAGAAAGAAGAGTATAAAAGTGAGGAAACAACCTCCCTTGCGTCCGTAGTTAGGGCTATCCATTTCGTATATTGAATAATTGGGGCTAAGATAGCCATTTATCAATATTTCTGCCATTTCGGCCCAAAGGATTAAAATAAAAGCCCGGAAAAGCCGGGCTTTTATCTTTAGTCTTTCACCACCTTGGAGAAATCAGGGGTGAAACCCATATTCTCCCAGGTAAAGGCATACATATCCGTCTGCAATTCAATCTGCTGTGTCGTTGATACCGATCCATGGCCTGCCTTGGTCTGGATCCTGATCAGGGTCGGGGCATCTCCGGCCTGGCACTCCTGCAGGACTGCAGCAAACTTAAAGGAATGGGCAGGTACCACCCTGTCATCATGGTCTGCTGTCGTAATCAGGGTTGCCGGATAGGCCGTACCAGGCTTTAGAGCGTGAACCGGGCTATAGGCCTTGAGGTATTCAAACATTTCCTTTGAATCTTCTGCTGTGCCATAATCCGCTGACCAACCGGCCCCTGCTGTAAAGGTGTGATAACGAAGCATATCCATCACTCCCACTGCTGGAATAGCCACTTTCATGAGATCGGGACGTTGGGCCATAGTCGCGCCTACTAGCAAGCCACCATTAGAACCGCCAAAAATGGCGAGGTAATCAGAGGAAGTATATTTTTCCTTAATCAGGTACTCGGCGGCAGCTATAAAGTCATCAAATACATTTTGCTTATTCATCTTGGTGCCGGCCTCGTGCCATTTCTCACCATACTCACCACCGCCCCGAAGGTTAGGCTGCGCCCAAATACCGCCTTGCTCGAGCCAGGCTACTCGCATCGCACTGAAGTTGGGTGTCAGGCTAACATTGAAACCCCCATAAGCATAGAGCATGGTCGGATTGGTCCCATCCAGCTTCATGCCTTTCTTGTGGACGATAAACATGGGCACCTTGGTTCCATCCTTGCTCTGATAGAATATCTGCCTGGTCTCGTAATCATCAGGATTGAAATCAACTTTAGGCTGACGATAGAAGGTGGACTTCCCTGTCGCGATATCATAGTGATAGATCGTCGAAGGGCTGGTGAAGGAAGTAAAGGAGTAATAAAAATCTTTGTCCTTCTTCTTTGCACCAAATCCTGCAGCGGAACCTATACCAGGTAATTCGATGTCGCGCTCAAGCTTGCCATTGAAGTCAAATTGCTTGACCGCAGATTTAGCATCGATGAGGTATTCGGCAAATAATTTTCCGCCACCTGAACCTGCGCTTAATACATTCTCCGTTTCAGGAATCACGACTGTCCAGTTTTCCTTTTCAGGCTTTGACAGATCCATAGCTATCACCTTATAATTTGGGGCATCAATGTTGGTCGACAACAAAAAGCGGGTGCCTTCATGGTCAACATAATTGATCGACGTGAAATAATCATCACTGATCTGTACTAATGGGCGATCAGGATTGTTCAGGTCTTTCACATAGAGTTGATTACCACTGGTATTTTCTGCCGCAGAGATGATCAGGTAATTGTTGTCTTCCGTTACATAACCACCGATATAACGGTTTGGCTGCTTAGGACCTCCAAAAACAAGCACATCGGTTGATTGAGGTGTGCCGAGTTTATGATAATACAGTTTGTGATGTTGGGTTTTACCGGAAAGCTGGCTACCATCTTTCGGGTTGTCATAGCTGCTGTAATAGAAGCCTTCGTTCTTGTACCAGGAGGTGCCGCTGAATTTGACATTCATCAGTGTGTCTTCAAGAACCTCTTTCTTGATCGCATCCATCACGATGACTTTACGCCAGTCTGAACCACCTTCGGTCACCTGGTGTGCAGATAGTGAGCCATCTTCTGTAAAGGAGATACCAGACAAACCAACGGTACCATCTTTTGAAAATCCGTTAGGGTCAAGATATACTTCGGGTTCTGCATCTTTATTGTCCTTAGGCTTGCGATACAGTACGCTATGGTTTTGCAAACCGGTGTTACGATAAAAATATTCGAACTGTCCTTCCTTAAATGGTGCTGAAATACGCTCATAGTCTGTGAGGGCTTCAATCCGTTTTTTCAGATTGGCCCTCCAGGAGATCTGGTCGAGATAGCCGAAGGTGACTTTGTTTTGTGCCACGACCCACTCCTCCGTAGCAGCAGATGTATCGTTTTCAAGCCATCGATAGGGGTCTGGTACTTCGATGCCATGATAGGTATCGACATGATCAGATTTGGTAGTTACAGGATATTCCAATTTTTGTGTTTTTGTGTCCTCGGATTTACATCCCATGGCCAGGGTGAGGGCGCTGAGCCCGGAAAGAAGAATTACCTTCATGATGTGAGTGTGATTTTTGAAAAATAAGACGCTCCTTTTAAAAAGAGGCACAAAATAAGCAGAGAATACAACTGTACGGGCTAATTTTAGGAAGTTCTCTACAAGGCCTATCTTGCAATCGACAAAATGACAACGATCCATTGGGGAATATTATCCACCGCGCATATCAACAGGAGAATCATTCCTGCCATTCAGCAATCAGGACGGGGCTTTCTGGCCGGAGTGGCCAGCAGGGATCAGGCGAAAGCAGAAACATACGCTTCGTCCTGGAATATTCCAAAAGGCTATGGCTCCTATGAAGCACTTCTAGCAGACCCTGATATACAGGTGATTTATATCTCCCTGCCAAATCACCTGCATGCTGAATGGATCATCAAATCACTGGAGGCGGGTAAGCAAGTGATGTGCGAAAAACCAATGTGCCTTTCCCTTTCAGAAATGGATTCTGTTGAAGAGGCCTGCAGCCGAACAGGGAATTTTGTCATGGAAGGCTTTATGCACCTGCATCATCCACAAACCCATCTTTGGAAATCTATTTTAGATTCAGGCACTCTTGGAGATATCCATTCCTTACGGAGTACCTTTTCATTCAATCTCGAGAGGCCTGCAGATAATTATCGTTGGCATGCTGCAGCGGGTGGTGGAGCCCTGTGGGATGTCGGCGTCTACCCTATAAGTTTGTTTCAATATCTACTTGGGGAGTCACCCATATCTGTGATGGCATCCGTGCATGAAGAGCATGGCATTGATCAATCCACTTCAGCTCTATTGACATATTCAGGAGGGCGCACGGGTCAGTTCTTTGTAAGCTTCCGATCATCGTTTTCTACAGACACCATCATTCATGGCAGTGCCGGACAGTTGCATATCAGCCATCCGTTTACAAATCCGGATGCATGCCGTGCATCAATCGTACGAGGAAATACAACAGAGCATCTCGATGTGCCGAGGCAATACCTTTATAGTGGAGAAGTAGAGGCAATGCATGATTATATTATTTCAGGAAAAGTACCTCTCGTCACTACAACCTTTTCAAGGAAAGTACTAGATAGTATTTTAAAAGTGAAAAGTGAAGAGTGAGGGTTCGACCACGCTCACCAACCAGTAACAAGATTCTTTAACGCAGATTTCGCAGATGAATTTTAAAAATTATTAACGCTAATTTGATCCTGCATCACCTATGATCACCTTCTAATCCTCTAATCTCCCAAGCGGTTACAATCAAATTTGCGAAAATTTACTTTTCAATAATTCTGCGTTATCTGCGATCCCTAGATAGTGAAGAACTAGTTCCTGCTTCCTAACTTTTCCCTGGTCGGGTGACGAAACCGAATACACTACCG
>DATHZY010000035.1:0-2250 GCA_035458325.1 Saprospiraceae bacterium
GACCTTATATACCTGTTGGAAATGCTCCAATTCTTCAACTCCGATATCAATGAGTTCAGGAATAATCTCTACCCGGTTAGGGTACTTGGCCACCAGGCTCATCGCCGTAGCTGAAGCCTTCCGTTCACAGTCTGCGTGATCCTGCAGGAATGCACTGAAATCAGATAATACAGCCTCTATCCAGCCCGGTGGACTGGGGTAAGTGATGTCAAGGTTGAGCTTCAATACCTGGAAAGACTATCGGTATATAAAAAAGAGGATCAGGATGAGGACCAGGGTGATGACGCCCAGGATGATAAAAAACCGTTTTTCCTGTTTACGATCACGTACTTTCCTTTGTAGACGGTTTTTCGATATAGTCATATAGCGTTGTGTTTGTATGGGCTAAGATACAAAATACTGATACCTGATAATGGCCCCGAATCACTTTCCATGATGATGGCAGATGCAATGCTTACTTTTGTGCATGATGAATCCTGCAATGGTCTTGTATGACATGACGCTGGTCGACCATATCGTGGCGATGTTGATCTGTGTGGTGGCTCCTGTACTGGCCCTGACCTCCCGGCAGGTGGCGGTAGAGGACATCCGCCTCGAACCTAATGAGAAAATCAGGTTGTATCACAGTAACGCATTGTTGCTCTTTGTTTTTACACTCGTGGTAGTCACGGTTTGGCGTCTGCCTGGCAGAAATCTCAGCGGATTGGGTTTTGATTGGCCGGTCTTGGACCCGGTAGTTTTGTTTCTGATCCTTGCTGTGGTGTTGTTTTATGCGCTGGATTATTTTTTTCAATACGGCCTCCCTAAATGGCGGGCGAAGACCATGCAACAGCGACATACCAGCCTGGCTTTTGTCCCGGCTGATACAAAAGAATTATTCCATTTTGTTTTTTTGGCACTGGCAGCGGGCATTGGCGAAGAAATTATTTTCAGGGGTTACCTGATTCATTACATCGTCTACTGGAGCGGCAATGCATGGTCGGGTATTCTTGTCGCCTGCTTTTTTTCTTCGGCGCTATTTGCCTTCCTGCATGGTTATCAGGGTTACAAATCGGTCATCAAGATATTTTTCCTCGCCATGCTCTTTGCTGCCATTTTTGTCTTTAGCCAATCCCTGGTGTTGGTAATGATCATCCATACCCTCATCGATGTGTTGAGCGGCTGGTTAGGTATCTATATTCTTAAAAATTTCCAGCAACAGGACGAAACAGAAAAGGAAACTGAAGTCTAAACCGGGATCAACGCATAGTCTCGTAGAACACTGCCACCCGCTCGTCCACCATGATATCACGCGGTGTTAATGGTTTCTTCAGAAAGACTCCATTTAAAGAAGTGCATCTGCTTAGCGCAACATAAGTCTGGCCATGTTCAAAGGCTCCTCTTCCCAGGTCGATCGCCACACGCTCATAGGTCTTGCCCTGGCTCTTGTGTATCGTAACTGCCCACGCCAATCGTACCGGGTACTGCGTGAAACTGCCGATAACTTCTGCCTTGATTGGATTGTCAGTGTCAGTGGACAGTGTGTATTTATTTACCTCCCAGGTCATTTTAGGCAATTCAAAAGTTTCTGTTTTACCCCCGTCAGATGTCATGCTGACTATGATCTTATCTTCTTCAAGGCCGACAATCCGTGCGAGACTTCCATTGACGAATCGCTTTTCAGGATCATTTCGGATCAGCATCACCTGGCCATCCAGGCGAAGCTCCAGCTTGTAATCCGTTGGAAATAATTTGGGATTGAAATCACCCTTGACTTCACCGGAATAAAAGAAGGATGGAGTGGTCAGCAGGGCGAGCCGGTCTTTATTGATTTGCTGGGCCGCTGCATTGGTGCTGCACAAGGTGAGATAAGGTTCTTCGATGGGTTCATCAGGCAAATAACGTTCATTCAGGCTGTCGAGCTCATCGTAGTCAAATTGCATGGTCCTGATCGCGTCCAGTAAACGTATGAAATTGCGTTCTCGTTGACGGTAAACACGGGTGAGTTCGATCATCACGAGGTGAACATGAGACTTGAAGATATGCGCGTCGAAAAAATAAGGAGAAGGATATACCGTCCGGAAATATTCCCTTTCTTCCTGGCTGCTCACTACCGGTGGAAGTTGGAATAGATCGCCAAAGAAGAGCATCTGCACACCTCCAAAGGGGGCTACTGATTTTCGATGAAGTTTTAAGGAAAAATCTATTGCATCCAATACATCTGCCCTCACCATGGAAACCTCATCAATGATGATCGCATCCAATACGGAC
>DATHZY010000036.1:0-2121 GCA_035458325.1 Saprospiraceae bacterium
CTGCCCAGGAAGAAAAGGTCCCGCATTATCGTGGTATCGAGGATCGTGTCATCTGCTACCGTGGCGTTCATCCCTTGCTCATATTCCTCAAAACTCATCCGGTAATAATTACCGAAGAAGAAGAGATTAGACTTCTTAGCCAGAATACTTTCCATCGAACTGTATCCTTTCATCGGAATAGGCCGGGTCGCCATCGTTGCAAAAATCATAGAAACCACACAAACACTCAAGAGCAGGATCGTCGGAAACAACAAGACCCTGTTAGCAGCAATTTCTTTGCCCAACAGCGGAAGCGCGAATGTGATGATCAACGCATTGACGGAAAGCATGATGTTCGCCTTATTATCCGCGATAGCACTCAGATCAATATGGTTACGCAAGGCTGTCTTAAACATGGTTTGGGCCGATTTACTGGTACCAATGGTATTGGGTTCATTGATGGCGCCCAATCGTTTTTCCTCCATTTTTGCATCAATCAGCACCAACTCTTCACCAAGCAATCTTTTATTCTCAATCTTTGTCTGGCCGTAACGTTCTTTTGCAACATCTGAATAATATTCATGCTCATCAAGGAACCTAAGGTTGGCTAACGCCCAGTCACGCTTTGTCAGGACAGCATTTTGCAAACCATTGAGCTCTTTCCGCAGGCTGTTGGTATAGATGTGAAAATGCGGCCTTCCAAGTGAACTGGTATCCGCGTCTTTCAGCAACGCTTCCAATTGCGTTTTTGGCTTGACATCCACCCTGGTCGCATTGATCAGTCCTTCGATAATCTGGATTTTATCTTTTGGGTAGTCAATAGACTGGAGATAATCCCGGGCGATCTTAATACCATAGTCTTCATGACCGGTATAGGCAACAGAAAATCCGACATCGTGGAATAAAGATGCAAGATTTAGCAGTTCCAGCTCCTCACTTTTTATTCCGGCTTGCCTGGCCAGTAATATCGCCTCATCTCTTACCTGGCAGGTGTGGACCCAGTTATGGTAAGTGTAGACATTTGAAGGAATCTTTTCTTCAAATAGGTGCCGAACATAATCTTCAGCTGCTGTTATGATATCTGTTTGCTCCACGGACGGCATAATCCCAAAAGTATACCGTTTTTTCAAGTTTATCCTATTTTACTTCTTCGGATCAGCAGTTCCGTTGAGGTCCCCGATTTTGATACACATGATATCAATTTCTGCAGGCTCACCTGACGGGATAGGATCAATGATGACCTGGGGAGGCTCAAACCTCCAGGAAGGAGATGAAGGCAGGTTTTGGATTTTACCAAGCAAAAGCCTCTGGAGCACTACAATATCTCCCACGGAGAGCATCGTATTATTGGTCGCATCAGCGGCTACATATTGCCATGGAAGGTCAAAGGTGTCTTTACCGAGCAAATGTTTTTGAATTGCCACAAGGTCTATTGCATTGAGGCCGTTGGTAGGAAAATCATTCTTTTCCGGCGTGATGATATACTGGCCATTCCGGTTGACATTGAGCAGTTGAAATGTACCATCATCGCTGGTGGTGATGGTTTCTGTTAACGACCCCGTGACCTTGAGTACTGCATTCTTGACGGGCCTCCCTGCCGGGTCTGAAACCAAACCATGAATAGTCACGATATCACCGGAAGCTTTATTCTCAATAGAAGAAATCTTCGTTAGACCTGTCTGATCAGGATCAAGCCAATCTCTTAGCCTTTCCTGGGGTGTTGAACCAAGATTCCATGACTTTGAAAGTCTTCCAATGAAAGCATTGTTAGTGGACTCACATCCCGCAGTACCACCATGCAATTGCCCTACCAGGTAACCATCCTGGTTAAATAATGGTCCCCCGGACGATCCGGGCTCATGTCCCCCTTCAGTAAATTTCATTCTGAAGTGATGATGCGCCGGAGTCGTGTAACCTTCTGTCCACCCGATCTGGTTTGGATGAATGGTAGCCTCATTCACAGAGGTCGATAACTTTCGGATATCCGCATTTGGATGATGCACGAGATAACTTGTATCAGGCCGGGCAGTATCATCCCTGTCCCAACCGGCAAAGGTTACTTCCTGGTTCAAGGGAACATCCTCACTTAGCAACAACAATAAAAAGTCAGAAGCTTGTCCTCCGGCAATTAAATCGCATCCG
>DATHZY010000037.1:0-3318 GCA_035458325.1 Saprospiraceae bacterium
GACATGGCGTAATGAAAATTTGTTCCTGTCGATCGTGCCATCAGGGAGTAATTTGGCCAGTGGTCTTCCAAAATGGGAGACAAGGATAATTTTAGCACCTTGTTCCACGAGATATTTAATGGTGGGCAGTGCACCTCTTAATCTGGTGTCATCCGTCACCTGAAAATCTTTTGACAACGGAACATTAAAGTCTACCCTTACAATTACTTTTTTATTGCGGACATCCAGTGCCCTCAGATCTCCTTTCATAACGAGGTATGTTTAGAATACTATGGAGTAATTTTGAAAGCCAGTTCAGCCAGTCGTGTGGAATAGCCGGCTTCATTGTCATACCAACCAACTACTCTCACTGTTTCATTGCTGATTTCTGTCAATAAAGAGTCGAAAATGCAGGAATAAGGGCTACGCACAACGTCTGAAGAGACAATCTCATCAGTGCAATAATTCAAGATCCCTTTCATGCGATTTTCTGAAGCATGTAAAAAGGCAGCATTGATCTCTTCGACCGTAGCGGATTTGTCCAGGATAACACTCAGGTCGACGACTGATCCAGTGATCACCGGTACCCTATAGGACATGGCTGCGATTTTATTGCCGATCGAGGGGATGACTAGTTTAAGTGCAGCGGCCGCTCCTGTGCTGGTGGGGATGATGTTGACACCTGCAGAGCGGGCTCGTCTGAGGTCCCTGTGAGGCGCGTCCTGGAGGTTCTGATCAGAAGTGTAAGCATGAATGGTGATCATGTTACCTGATTTGATACCAAAGTTATCTGTTAGTACCTTGACGAGGGGTGCCAGACAGTTGGTGGTACAGGATGCATTGGAATAAATGGTTTCCTCTGTATTAATCTCATCGTCATTGATACCTAAAACAATGGTTGGGACATCTTTGCCCTTTGCCGGTGCGCTGATGATGACCCTTTTAGCCCCATCCGGCCTGACGTGGGCTGAAGCCTTCTCCCTGTCTGTGAAGAGGCCGGTGCATTCGAGGACGGTATCCACCTCAAGGCCTTTCCAGAGTTCTGCAGGTGATTTGATCGCGGAGATCTGTATACGTTCATCGTCCACAAGTAACATGTTGCCATCCACGCTGACTTTGTTCCTGAACATCCCTTGTGCTGAATCGTATTTGAGAAGGTGTGCGAGTGTAGCCGGATCGGTGAGGTCATTGATGCCCACGATTTCCACACCTGGCATATTATAAAGCTTACGAAAGGTCAGGCGTCCAATTCGTCCGAAGCCATTGATTGCAATTCTCTTAGCCATGTTGATGGAATTAAAAAAGTAAATTAGAAAAAATGAGGTGCAAAAATAACCCCTTATTGTAAGAATCTGGAAGAAGCGCTAGCTTATTTTAGCATCTGAAGTAATGGATATTATATTTATTAATGCCCTATAGTGCTGATAACCAACAGTAAATGATTTTGTGTGGTACATTTAGAGGGTCGGGTATAAATTTTTTTACGCTTGATTTTCAAAAAATTCTAATTTTGCCCTGCTTTTAAAGAAAGCGTCCGAACAGACGGCCCCTTCGTCTATCGGTTAGGACGGCAGATTTTCATTCTGTAAAGAGGGGTTCGATTCCCCTAGGGGCTGCCAATAAAGCTCATAACTTCAGTAAGTTGCTGAATGTTATGAGCTTTTTTTTTGCGGTATCTCACCGTTGCATTAATCCCCGGTGGCCATATCCAATTCTTACAATAAAGTGTGAATGTGAGAAGGGTAGTGTTTCATTCACGAGCAGTTGTCTACATTTGTATTGTGATTCAACCCGTTATGGATACGGATTTAGTTTTACCTGTTATTAACTGCCCATGAGCTCCAGCCCTTTCAAGCATGTAACTTTCTGCAGTCCGGTGAGGTTTGCTGTACTTGTGGTGATGATTTGTATTCCTGCCCTGAATCTTGAGGCCCAGGAGTTCCTTTTCCAGATTAATGATTTCAAGGCCTCTGACCAGAGTATCAATCTAAGAGGTGGATGTTCCGTAGCCGAAGGAAAACTCCGATTGGCATCCGACAAACCCAATCAGGCCGGGGCGTGCTGGTATAAGACCCGGAAAATTGATTTTACAGATGGGTTCGAGTCTGAATTTACATTCCTGATTTCAAAGGATGTGACCGGTGTCCCGCCCGGCGATGGTTTTGCCTTTGTGATACAGTCTCAGTCACCTGAACTGACAGGTGGCACAGGAGATGATATTGGTTACAAGAAGATACCATACGTGGTCGCCCTGGAGTTTGATATCAAGGACGATGATGAAGGGAGCCGCAACCATATCAATCTGTCTTTTTACAATCCGGAAACAAAAACATACCGGCAGTATGCCACGGTCCATGAGATACCTGAGATCACCGATGGTAAGCCGCATTTCACAAGGGTGATCTATCGGGAAGGCCGGTTGCAGATTTATCTTGATTCATACCTGTTTCCGGTATTATCCGTAAAACTTGATGTGGCTGCCAAGATCAATAGTCCGGATCATACTGCATGGCTTGGATTTACGGCATCGACATCCGGAAGCCATGCTAACCATGATCTGTTGTCATGGTCAGTTAAAGAGCTTGTACCAAAACCTGCAGATATAGTGGTAGATTCAATCGTGGTACTGGAGAAAGGGTCTCTCCAGGTAAAGAACAGGAAACTGACCATTAATGTGTGGGATCACAATACGATAGACGGAGATATCATCTCCCTTAAATTGGGGGAGGAATGGATTCTGGCTGAGTATGAACTCACTGCCAAGAAAAAACAAATCGACCTCACACTCACCGGCTTTGGCCAGGATCTGGTGCTCTATGCACACAATGTCGGAATGGTGCCACCGAATACGGCAAGTATCAGTGTCTTTGATGGCGTGACCACCCAACGGGTGAGCCTTGAATCCAATATGGAAACGAGTGAAGCTATCAAGATCGTTTTCACAGGTGAAGACGGAAATGAGTAAGTGTCAACCTTAGCAGATCATGGACAGGAATTTTTTGACTGGCAGGGAATCAAGATAGTCCAGCACGAAACGGTGCATAAAGTGGGTACAGATGCTGTGTTGCTTGCTTCATGGACAGCCCGATTGGTCAATGAAACACCTTCCCTTATCCTGGATGCGGGCACGGGTTCAGGAATTCTTGCCTTAATGATGGCAAAGACTTTTCCAGCATCCAAAATATACGCGGTGGATATTGATGAGCAGGCACTCAGCCTGGCTGAACAGAATGCTTCAAATGCATTGGATGGCAATCGGATCATTGTCTCCTATGAAAATATATTTGCTCCTCCTTCATCCGGATCTCCTGGCTATCACCTTATCATTAGTAATCCACC
>DATHZY010000038.1:0-2229 GCA_035458325.1 Saprospiraceae bacterium
GCAAGGTTGTATTCGGTCCACCCCTGTATGGCCAGGATACCTGTGTTCAAGCAAGGAACTGGATGGAGGAGGAATTAATGCATGATGTTCTAAAACCAGAACCCGATGAGTCCGCACAGAAAACGTAGATTCCGCCGCTGGTCGCTGAGGATATTGCTGATTGTCATCCTGCTTCCGGTGATAGCCCTTGCGATCGTACGTTCTGCAGGCTGGCTCAGAATGCGAAAGACAGACAGGGAGATACAAGCTTTCCTTGGGCCTCACCAGGTGAATGCAGTCAATGACACACTCCAACTGAGAGGCAGGAATGTCGTCTGTCTTAAAACAGGAAAAGGGGATCCAAAGAAAAGTGCACTTATCCTGGTGCATGGTTCCCCTGGCTCACTCGATGCCTTCCTTGATTATATGGTGGATACCGCATTACTTTCCAGGGTGGATCTCATCACCTACGATCGTCCCGGATTTGGAAATTCAGCATTTGGTATTGCAGAGCCCTCCCTTTCCGGACAAGCTGATATATTGATAGGCCTGATGAAGGCGATGGGTTATGATTCCTACTGGCTGGCAGGTCATAGTTATGGAGCGCCTGTCATCGTGCAGGCTGCGATACGTGAGCCGCGCAAAGTAAAAGGGCTTTGCCTTATTGCAGGTTCAGTGAGTCCGGAACTTGAACCTAAAGCAACGGCCTGGCGTAAATGGATTGACCTGCCCCTGGTCCGTGATTTATTACCCGTTTCCATGCGCGTCAGTAATGAAGAGTTGATGTCCATTCGCCAGGATCTTACGATGATCGAAGATGACTGGGAC
Organism: Saprospiraceae bacterium; assembly: GCA_035458325.1. Taxonomy (GTDB): domain Bacteria; phylum Bacteroidota; class Bacteroidia; order Chitinophagales; family Saprospiraceae; genus Opimibacter. The sequence continues at coordinate 808 of DATHZY010000038.1, forward strand.
CGACTCCGGATGCCGGTATCTGTCATACATGGAACAAAGGATGTTTTGGTGCCCTTCGGAAATATGCAATACGTGAAGGAAAAGGCAACCGCTGCGGATACCATCCTTACCAGGGTCTTCGAGGGGGAAAGTCATTTTATCCTCTGGACGCATGAAAAGCAAATCGTTGAGGAATTGATCAAGCTGATGGACAGTCAGCGCTAATCACCAATACCTTATCAGTGTTTTCCAAGTAGAAACTGCAAGGGAATGTGCAGCCTTTTGGCCCATGCCTGTTCGGTATGATTTTCTCCGGGAAACTCCCGGGTAATCCAGTTATCATGTGTATACCCATGCCCCAACATAATAGAATCCACCTCTGTTTGGTAAGGCTTATACAGGCTGTCGAGGGTAGCTGTGCCGTAATCAAAGTAGATACGGTGTTGTGCAGGAGATGGCAGATGCTTCTGTAGGTATTTAATGAATTCACCGGCTACATCATAGGGGATGCTCCCATCTTCCAAGCCAGGAATATCAAGTGGCCAATGCGTTGAGAGGCAAGCGGCCCCACCGAATACTTCAGGATATTCACAGATAGCATACAGCGAAATAATACCACCCATGCTGGAACCCATCATGAACGTGCTGGCAGGATCGGTCCGTGTGGAGTAATGCGCATCCACATAGGGCTTGAGTTCCTCAACGATAAACCTGAGATAATGATCAGCTTGTGGCTTGTTGTTGAGCCATTTTTTAATTAAAGGATCTCTGCTTGCCGGAGGTATGGAGTCGAGGATGGCCTGAGGCACATACTCTGCCCACCTGTTTTGACCAGTGTTGTAGATGCCGACGACGATGGCATCACGGATTGCATCCTGAGAAAGCATCTTTGTCATGGTCTCATCCACTTTCCATTCAGTCTGCGTCCACGTAATAGTGCTGTCAAAAAGCATCTGTCCGTCCTGCATGTAGATGACGGCATATTGCTTTGTGCTGTCATAGGCTGCAGGAATCCATATAGCAATAGGTCTTGGTTCTACAAGAGAGGAAGGAAAAGCATCAAGCTTTATTATCTTTCCATTCAGGTCAGGCATGGGGATACCGGTTTTGGGTGTACAGGATAATAGGACACATACGGAAATGCAAGTGAGAATGCTGGTCACGTTACCTTTGTCCATGTTTGAAAGTTTACTCTTTTAATAATGCTCATGCCACCATCATGATAGGCGATATTTACCGTAGCATGGTGGTATAGGTCTATAGGTAGTTGACTAAAACACTTCGTTCAAGCCGAAGAAGATTCCACTGGAGCCGCATTGTCCGTGTGAAAAATCGACACATACGGCAGAGCGGCTTTTTTTCTGGAACAGGAACCTGAAGCCGGCGCCACCACCATAATTCCAGGCTCCATACACTTGTTGAAGATTATCATTGGACGCGGTT
>DATHZY010000039.1:0-11497 GCA_035458325.1 Saprospiraceae bacterium
CGGCGATTACGATTGGCAAGTATGAAGGTGTGGGTGTGTTTGTCGGGGACCGCTATACCTATGCACCGATGCTTGGAGTATTGATAGCGATAGTCGTATTGGTTTTTCGTATCTCCTCATCGTTCAAGCAGCTTCCCATCGTCCTGCTTTCAATGCTTTCCATCGCCTATATCGCCTTGTCCCTGCCAGCGATAAGTGTCTGGCAAAATGCGGAAACGCTGTGGACCAATGCGATCGAAAAAACGAAATGTGCTGCTCCTGCCTACAATGGCAGAGGCGTGTATTACCTCAATAAAACCAAAGAAACAGACAAAGCCCTGGCGGATTTTGACCAGGCCATCCTATGTGACAGTAATCATATCAGGGCGATCTATAACCGTGGCATTATCCTGATGAATAAAAACAGGAATGCAGAAGCGCTCAGGGATTACAACCGGGCAATCTATCTCAATCCTAAATACGTAGAGGCATACGTCAACCGGGGAAATATCCTGAGGGACCAGGGACAAAACGATGCAGCCATGATGGATTATAACACGGCCATCCAGTTAAGTCCTGAATTTTCAAAAAGCTATTTTAACCGGGGAAGTTTGTTTCTCAACCTGAAAAGGTTTGACGAGGCGATTGCTGATTTCGAAAAGGCTATCTCCTTCGATCGCAACTACGCTAAAGCTTATTATAACAAGGGCGTAGCTCTTTTCAATCTCAACCGGAAAGAAGAGGCTTGCCGGGAATTCAGCACATCATTAACGCTCGGATACCAGGCAGCTGATAAAACCATCAAGGATTATTGCCAATAACCGGAATCCCACAAAATTTCAACGGAGAATATAATAGGCCACCGTAATACTCACGATGCCCACCAGGAAACCCATGTAGACTTCCTTGAGGACATGTGCCTTGAGGATCAGCCTGGAGGTGCAGACGGCACCTGCCATAATGATGGAACCATATAACAAAGCATCAACAGGAACCACCAGGTTGGCGCCACCTACCAATCCAATTTGTGCCTGATTATAACCAAAGGTGAGTTTTGTCAGAGCGACCATGGCCACCAGTCCACCCATACCGGCGGCATGTACGCTGACCTTGGTAAAATTGTTGATAAAAAAGCAAGTCCACAATCCCATCAACGTTCCCAGGACTGCAATCCGCAGCGATACCGGAAAACTCTCTGCTCTCGTCAGGTGGAGATAGAGTGAAAGGTACATGATGCCAGCTACGATATAAGGCCCTATCCGCTCGTGTTGATCTTCGAGGCTAAACGTAGACACCCATCCCAGCATCTTCATCATCAATACCGCAATGGCGGGCAAGGTGATCGTGGTCATGACGATAATGATCAGCAGGGTGTCCGCTTCAGCCACATGGCGCCATCCGAAAGCAAAAGGGTTGGTCCATAACAGCACCAGGGACATATAGGTGACAATAAACAAGGGATGAAAGACGATTGAAAAAAAGTGTGCAGCAGCTCTCATGCCTAGGGTTTGATCATGGTGATTTCAACGCGTCTGTTTTTCTCCCTTCCGCTCTCCGTACTATTTTGAAAAAGTGCCCTCGTGGCTCCCCTGCCGGCTACCTGCATCCGGTTTTCACTGATCCCCTTGTGAAGCAAATAACCCCTGATAGCTTCTGCGCGTTGAAGCGACAGGTCAAGCAGCGCGGCTTCATCGCCGACATTATCTGTGTGACCTTCGATCAGGATTTCCATGGTTGGATACGTGATCAAACGATCATAGATATATTTCAAGGCACTTCGCGATTTGGCCAGAATGGTTGCTTTGCCTTTCACAAAATTGATGTCATAAAACGTGATGGTTTCCGTGGCAAAGGGTTCTTCTCCTATTTCGGTCACATGATGACGTGCGTTCTTTTTTTCAGGTTCCGGGAGATTTGACTGCAGCCTTCCTTTATGGTCAACATACAAGATCAGGTCAAGTGTGTCAATGCCCTGTTTTTCCATTCCCCTTGGGTCGACGAGGATTCGTTGAGCAGTATGGTTGACCTTCCTTGGTTGAAATTTGTATGGCTCGTATTCGGTCAGGGATACTTCAAATTCACCGGTATAGGTATTAAAATATTCCATGAAATCTTCGGAGGAGTGCTGGCCCCATAGCAATTCGCTATGGACCGGAAGTCCAGTTGATGAATCGAGTATTTTGCCTCTAACAAAGAGTGGCTTTATGAGTTTAGGTTTTGGTGTCTGGCGCTGTCTGAATATATCGCTACTGCCGTCTTTCCTGGACGTGAAATACAGGTAGGTTGCATCTTTATCAAAATAAGGCTGGCTTTCGTCAAAAGGTGTATTGACCAATCCTTTCACAAGGGTGGGCTCGGACCATTTGAGCCAGCTGTAGTTAAGCCGCTCAGAAACATAGAGATCCTGTCCTCCAACACCCCCTGGGCGGTTGGATGAAAAATATAAAAATCGTTTGTCCGGGGAGATATGTGGCGATGATTCCTGCTGGCTGGTATTCAGTACACTTCCCATATGCATGGGCGCGGACCACACATTGTTCCTTACATAAAAGGAAACATACAGATCCTTCATCCCTTTGGAGTCAGACCGTTTCATGCTGATGACCAGCACATAACCATCCGGCGTCATTGTCAGATCTACATCTGATCCCGTGAGATTGAATTCATAGATGTGCATGGGTCTGGGCAAAGCGTAGCTTTCCACAGGTCCGATGGATACCCTTGAAAAGCCGGCTGTCATGCTACCATCCTTATAAAACTGATTTAAGATGACATATTCATCCGGAGCCATACCTACGGATACCAGGCTATTCGGCAAGGCATTATTGAGGGGGTATCCGGGATGGATAGCTTCTCCAATCGTATCTGCAATGATGGGTGCAAACCAGATGTCCTGGTTAAAAACAGAAGAGGATGGATCGGTGACCACCTCTCCTGCAATCTCTGAGTATATACTGACAAGCCGATCCTTGTAAAAGGCATCATGCTTGTTGGAGGTAACCTGACCATCTTCAATGATGAGGGATGGTTCAAAACCGGGATCCGCCGTGCGTGTAAAAAAGAGCCTGTCCCCCATTTTGCTCAGTACAGGCGAAGTCTCATCATAAGCATCAGAGTTGATGCAGGATGGGAGCTTTTCCGGATTTCCCTGAGCGGAAACCATGGAATATGCGAGACCGATACATAATATGATCGGGGAAATACAATGCATAGTGCAAAAATAAACGCTTATAAGTAACCAGCTACTCTAAACTAACGCCTTCGTAGAACCCAAGGGATTTATCCGAAAGGAGTTTAGTAATATACGCAATCTGGCCGGTATGGTAGGAAAAATGCTCAGTCACATGAATCAGGATAGTCAGCCCGGTCTCCGTAAAGGTCTGAACAGGACGTGGTTGCAACAATTCTTCTGTTTTTATATCTTTTATGACGGGCCTTATTTTATCCAATGTTAAGACCAGCATTTCCCTCAATTCCCCCTTATCGAGGCTTCCCTTATCGTCAAATTCAGCCTGGCGGGTACGATAATCCGGAAATCCTCCCAGTCCGGAGTAGATCCACTGGGTCACATTTCCACACAGATGGAGTACAAGATTGCCTATGCTGTTGGAGGATTCATTGGGTCTCCACCAGATCTGCTCATTTTCCAGCTGGTCGAGGCATTTTAGGATCCTGGGAAGGGATTCATCATAGAGCCGGACCTGGACTTCGGCGATCAGTGCGTCTTTAATGTTTTCTGCTGTGGACATGGGCTACATTGTTATTTGTAGAGTGAAAATGATATTATTTTCCGAGACAGGTGTAAGAGAGTGAGAGGTGAGAGAGTAAGAGAGTGAAAAGTGAAGAGTGAAAAGTGAAGAGTGAAAAGTGAAGAGTGAAAAGTGAAGAGTGTACCTGGAGACCAACTTTCTACCTGTAGCCTGGAGGCTACTGTTACAATTTCGAAGTAAACCTTGATGTCAAATGCTTTAACCGTCGGCAGCCAGAGGCTACCGACAACGTCTGACTTTTTAAAAAAAAACAGTCGATAGTTGCAGGCGGAGCCTGTAAAAAAAAACGAGCATAATACGTCTTGTGTCTGCGAGTCTGGCATCTTACGCCTCTTGCCTCTTACTCTCTTACCTCTCACTCTCTTACACCTCTCACTCTCTCACTCTCTTACAATTCTCCGCAGGCAATGGTGACCATACGGATTGAAGCGACTGGTGCTGCTTCCAGGGCAAGGGCGCACGACTCAAGGGTAGCACCAGTGGTGAGCACATCATCTACCAGCAGGACGTGTTTATCCCTGACCAGATGTGGACGGGCTAATACAAAAGAGTTGCCGATCGTCTGTACTCTTTCTATCCGTTTCATGCCGGTAAGGCTCCGATCATGGGTGACGCGTAGCAGCGTCTTTGGCTGGCAGGGTATGTCCATCACATCCCCGATCGCCTCGCCAAATACAGCACTCTGGTTATATCCCCGCTTACGTTGTTTTCTCCAATGAAGGGGGACCGGAACGATCACATCAATTCCCTTCCAGAGATCTGCCTTCAACAACTGTCTGCCATACCATCTGCCGATGGCGGTGATGAGATCAGGTTGATTGTTGTATTTGATCTGGTGCAACATACGTTGTGTGCCGCCGCCTCTGGAGAAATACACAAAAGAAGCACCGGCCTGCAGGCGAATGCGTCCGGCGAAATGCGTGACAAACGGATTATGTGCATGAAGATGATAACCCGTTTCCGGAAGTTGATGCAGGCACTCAAGGCAAAAGATATGTTGGTCTATCGGGCGCAGGAGGCCGCAGCTCACGCACAACGGCGGATAAATCAAATCCGTCATATACCTCCACCATTGTGGTGCCATGGGAGTACAATTCGTGTTATAAAAAAACCGGATGGCATGGGGCGCTCATCCGGCTCTGTTCAACTGGCTAAAGAGGAATTCATTTACTCAGGACTGATGAAGCAATTGATCCGGGTGTTATGCAACAAGCCAGAAAGTAAAATCCCCCGTTATGGATAAGTGTATTGAGAAGGGGCAAATGTGACCGTCCAGAAAAAATATTTTAAAAATATTTTCTTGAGGGTTTTGGTATGCGTCTATTTTGTATACTTGTACAGCGGCTTTTCCCAGGAGTTGCTAAGCATATATTTTTTGCTTTGTGATCATCAGTCTGAAAACAATATGAATCACTTGCATTGCCACATCTATCTCCGGGATGATGATTATATCCGGGAGATCAGGGCAGGAGGCTCGAGGGCCGAGACTGCTATCAGTTGCTTGTATCTCAAGCACAGGAAACGCATCCATTCCTATCTGCGCACTTTGATATCGAAGCAGGGCACATTCAAGGGTGTCCCGGATGATCTTGTCCATGATTCCTTTATCATCATGATCGAAAAGATCCAACAGGATGCAGCTGCGGTCAGGTCGCTGGCCGGCTATTGGATAGGTATCGCAAAATGGCTGTTCCTCAACCAGCTAAAAAAAGATGAGCGAATCGTCCTGGTCGGTGATGCCGAGGAAAAGTATGGATACGAACTGGAGCTGCAGCATTCGATAGTCCATGATCATGAAGAAAGCAGGATGGAAGCCGCATTTTTAAAACTGGGTCCCCGGTGCCGGGAAATCCTCATGCTGTGGATCAACCAGTACACCATGCTGGAAATTGCCGGTCTGATGCACCTCTCCAATCCCTCCATGGCCAGGAAAATCAAATACGAATGTTTTAAAAAATTAAAAGAAATCGTCCATTCCGGTAACATTTCAGGGTCTTAAGGACACTTACCTATGGGCGCATATTAAATCCGGGACTTTATCATATTCAGAACTAAATGAACGAATACAAATTAACCTCCTTAATCGATCAATACCTGCTGGGCACGATCAGCCCGGAGGACAGGTCAGAGTTAGAGCAGCTTATCCTTTCTGATCCATCTGTCAGCACGATGGTCAGGGAAAGTGAAGCTGCTTTCAAGGTGCTGCAACATGAAAAAAAACGCAGGCTAAAGGAAAAGCTCCGGGGATTGGACAGAGATGAACTGATGCACCAAGGCTTTTTTTCCAGACCAATTGGCTGGCTTACTATTATGCTGGTTGCAGTGTTTGCCGGGGTATATCTCCTGGCAGGTTACTACAGCCATTCATCCATAGCCTTTCGAAACGTTGAAACCTATCCGGTACCGGGATTGAACGGTACTTCTTCGAGCGAAGAGGCCGCAGCCTGGGCGAATGCACAAAATGTATTCATAGCAGGCGATTTCGAATCCGCTATCAAGCACTACGTAGCCCTATCTGAAAGTTCGGATGAAGGAATGGCCTATGTTGCCCGATGGAATATCCTTATGGCTCAGCTTGCGATGGAGGGACCCTCCCCAACCTGGAAGATGTCGCTGGGCTCTTTTACAAATTCAGCCCCCGAACCTCTCAGATCGAAAGCAATCAGGTTGTCTGGACTTCTAGACTCATTCTTATACCAGGTCTTTCAAAAACAGCTGCGTGACAGGTTCTCTACCCTGAAGCCAAGGCTAATCTGATGAAGAGTCACCGGGTCATTTTTATCCCGAATGATCTCTTGTTAAACTATTGTTAAACGAAATTTAAAGCGATAACAACCCGGGGGCTATGCCGTTTAAGCATGTACTCACTTTTAAAAAAACAGAGCAACCATGAAATCATTTCTATCCCTTACACTTGCAGGTATCACAGGTGGATTGATTTGCTTTGGCGCACTCCATCTGTCTTCAGAAAAAAGTTTTGGTTATCAGGGCGTTCAGCAGGTATCGACCTCAACAACGGTCAACACAGGGCCAGATTTTGCAGCCGCCGCTGAGGCCGCTCAAAAGGTAGTCGTACTGATCGAAGCGGCAGAGAGTGCTGAGACCGCACAACTGCGAAGACGCCAGGATCCGATGCAGCAACTCTTTGAACAGTTTGGATTAAACAGTGATGGCTTTGGGTTTGGATTCGGAGGCCCGATGATCCGTAAAGGCGCGGGTTCAGGTGTGATTATTTCCAAGGATGGATATATACTGACCAACAATCACGTAGTTGATTTCGCCGATGAGGTGTTGATCAAGATGGTGGATGGAAAGGAATATGAGGCTAAGATCGTTGGCAGGGACCCCAGCACTGATCTCGCTGTCGTGAAGATTGATGCGAACAACCTTCCAACACTTGAGTATGCGGATTCTGACAAGGCAAGGGTTGGCGAATGGGTGCTGGCTGTAGGAAATCCCTTTGAATATCTGACCTCTACAGTTACCGCTGGAATCATCAGCGCCAAGGGCCGTGACCTCAATATTATCCAGGGATCCAAGACGATTGAGCAATTTATCCAGACCGATGCGGCCATCAATCCGGGCAATAGCGGGGGTGCGCTCGTCGATGCTTATGGAAAATTATTGGGCATCAATACTGCAATTGCCTCACAAACAGGAAGTTATTCAGGATACTCCTTTGCGATACCGGTCAATCTGGCGATTAGTATAGCAAACGACATAATTAAAAATGGTGGTGATATTGAGAGAACCTCTTTGGGGGTTGAAGTGTTTGTATTAGATGAAGATATGGCTAAAGAGCTTGGAATCGGAATAAGTAAAGGTCTCCTTGTAGATGGTGTCGGTGAAAAAAGTGCTGCTCAGTATGCAGGCATCCGACCAAACGATGTACTAGTGGAAATCGATGGAAAGAAGTTGGAGAAGTTTGATGACCTCAAGGAGAAAATAGATTTAGCAAAAGTGGGAGACTCGGTAGATATTAAAGTGTACAGGAACGGTAAATATTTAGACATTCCTGTGCGTTTAAAGAAAGGACTCTAATTCCTCCCTTAAAGATATAGTTGGTTTTTCGTTTTGTTTTGATGCGCCTGTCTTAAAAGAAAGACAGGCGTTCTTTTTTGCCCCTAAACCCTCCCGCTACGCATTTGAGGCGCGATCCGCCGTGCTGAGCGGAGCCGAAGTATTCACTTCGCTTCGACCTAAACGGGACTTGCTTAATCAAGAGGTCAGGTTATTTCTTCCAGGCGAAGGAAGATATCATCTTATCAATATCCTCTTTTATAAAAGTGGAAATCGGTGCCAGACTATCTGGCTGTACTCTTGAATCAAAATATAGCGCGGCTTTAAAAAAATGCGCAGATGTATCTGTCAGAAAAAAGTGAATAGGTGATGCGGCAGGTCCACTCCAGTTGAGTGTGAGTCCGCCGACGCCTTGCGGATTGCTCACCCTGAATTCTTCCATATAATTCGCACGCTCGTTGATCTTCTTAGCGATCACAAAAGCATCTCTGATCAGGTCATTATATTCATCACTTGATTTTAAGGGCAGGTAGCTGCAATGGATACGCGCATTGAACGCCGTCATGGAGAGATCAAACCAACATTTCTCCTTTTTCACATTGATCTCCGCATAGGAGGGATACTCGAATGTAAACGGACATTCCGGATTATCATACATCTTATACTCCCGCACAGGATATTCAATCCTCGGGTAAGCGCGTGGCTTTGGTGTGCCGGGGACATCCTGGCACGCAGAAAGCGTAAAGGATATTAGGAAAACAGCAATTATAAATTTCATCATGAGTCTATCTGCACTTTGATACGTTCGATACGCTTGGGCGACACCGACAGTACCGTAAACGAAAAAGGCGGCAGCACTATTTTCTGACCAATCCCGGGCATCTTGCCATGCAAGTCAAGTACAAGGCCAGCCAATGAATCCGCGTCACCATCTACTTCATCAAAACTATCTTTATCCACATTCATGATGCGGCATACATCGATGAGCATGGTCTTGCCTTCAAAAATAAATTCCTTATCGCTCAAACGCCTGTATTCGAATTCCTGGTCTTCGTCAAATTCATCCTTGATATCACCGATTACTTCTTCGATGACGTCTTCCATCGTGACCAGTCCGGATGTCCCACCATATTCATCTACCACGATGGCCATGTGCAAGTGTTCGCGTTGAAAATCTTTCAGCAGGTCATTGATCTTTCTTGCTTCAGGCACATACAGCACTTCCTTGCGTACGAGTTCCGGCCACATGTGTGGAGAGGCGCTTGAATCTAAATAACCGATCAGGTCTTTGACATAGAGCATGCCCTTGATATTGTCGAGTTGCTCTTCGTATACAGGTAAACGGCTATAGCCTCCTTCCTTGACGATCGCCAGCATTTCTTCGAGCGTCATGGCTGTATCGAGCGCTATGATATCCATGCGCGAACGCATGATCTGCTTGACCGCTACATCATTGAAACTCACGATAGATTTTAATATTTCAGCTTCCACCTTGGAGTCTTTGTCCCTGGACACTGCCAGGTCAATGGCTTTATCAATATCTTCTTTGTTAGCACCTAATACACTTTCGGTGCCCAGCCTTTTCTCCAGTTTATTTCCCCATCGCACCATGATCTTATTGAGTGGTGCGAATACCGTCATGAGGATATTGACCGGACCGCTCATCAATCTGGCGAAGGCAACATTATTGAGGTTGGCATAAATTTTTGAAACCACTTCCCCAAAGAGTACGAGAAGGAAAGTGATGCCCACAATAGTGACCATAAAACTGAAAAAACTTTCCCACTGATCGGGCGTAAACCAACTGAGTACGGGCACCGTATATACAGCTTCGCCCCAGTGATAAAATGTTCCTGGTGGGAGAATAGTCTTCAGCAGATAATAAGAAAGGATGACGATGCCGATATTGACAAGATTGCTCGTGATCAGGATGGTGGCCAGCAATCGCCGTGGTTTTTCTCTTAGTCTGAGGATACGTTGGGCAGCATGTTCGTCTGAATCATCCATCTCACGCAGTTGATTACTATCGAGCGAGAAGAATGCTACTTCAGAACCATTGATCAGCGCTGAGCAGATTAAAAGGAAAAGCAGGAGCATGATTCCCCCTACCAGATCCCATTGGAGGAAGAGGATAAATAAAATCGAATGGGGTTCTGTATCCAAGATGGGAACTTTAGGTCAGCGATATCAGGTGATCAGAAAGGGAGATCATCATCGGCTTGTTGTTCGCCGCTGGAGCCTGATGGGGTGGATGTATCATTGGTGGTATCCTCCGGATGAAAGTCTTCATCCTGTCCACCTGGCTTCGAATCCTTGCGGTCGAGCACCCTGAAACTATTGGCGACGACTTCGGTCACATAGCGATCGTTTCCTTCTTTATCCTGGTATTTACGATGCGTCAGTTTGCCTTCCACAAATACCTGGCTCCCCTTCTTGAGTTGCTTTTCAGCACGCTCTGCAAGGGATCGCCATACTACGACATCATGCCATTCAGTAGCGGTTTGCCACTCGCCTTTCTTGTCCTTATAATTTTCGTTGGTGGCAACTGAAAACCTGGCGACTGCTACGTTTCCTTCAAGGTATCGGACTTCCGGGTCTCTGCCCAGGTTGCCGATGAGGATGACCTTATTGACCATGATGATGAGGTTCTGTTAGATAATCTGATTGGTGCGCAAAGATACTTAATTCGGAATGAGTCTTGCCCTCCATCCGGTCAATATACGACTTAAAACAAGTGAAAATCAGTCCTTTATAGGCTAAATTCCAAAAGAACATGTCCGGGTTTTACCAAATACGCAACCTGGAAAGCCTAATTTTGTTCTGCTTACTTACCGGTTCCAGCCTTTATCTCCTCCCTATATGTATCAATACGCTTTTACCACCGAATGGCAATTTGAGGCACCGGTTGAAGCCGTCTGGCAAGTCATTTATGCCATGGACCAATGGCCTGTCTGGTGGAAATACGTAAAAAAAGTGGAATACATCAAAACGGGGGCTCATGGAGATATTGGCAGTATCCGGCGGATCAAATGGGGGACTGCATTGCCTTATTCACTTTCATTTAATACCGAGTTGCAGGCGGTAGATCCCTACAAACGAATACAAGGCAGTGTCTTTGGCGAACTGGAAGGCAAAGGCATCTGGACCTTTACTTCACGCGATCATATGACCTATGTACGCTATGATTGGAAGGTAAATACCACTAAAAAATGGATGAACCTGTTGGCTCCGATTGCCCGTCCATTATTCAACTGGAACCATGACATTGTGATGAAAGCGGGTTATGAAGGGTTGAAAAAGAAAATCAGCGCTACCGGTTAAATTCAGGCTTCGGGTCAGCCACGAGGCAATTATAAAGGAGAATATGGTGTTATAGTTACAGCTATGCGTTTACATAGCGTTATAGCTTATGTATTTAAAGTCCATCCTGTTACCCGTTTTCCTCATTTCATTCTTTACTCTCCACTCCCAGATTACCGGCCTATGGAAGGTACCTGATGAGCATGATGGCAAGGTCAAATCCATCGTTGAAATCTACGAAAAAGACAACCAATACTTTGGGCGCGTAGCCCAGGTGCTTGATTCCACAAAACATACCCACTGTGAAAATTGCGTCGGTGTCCTGAAGGACAAACCGCTGACAGGTATGCTTATCTTATATGATCTTGACAAGACCCCTACCGGAGGTGTTGATGGCAGTGTGCTCAATCCAGGATCCGGCAAGGTGT
>DATHZY010000040.1:0-2716 GCA_035458325.1 Saprospiraceae bacterium
AATTAGAATCAATTGACAAAGCAATAGGTCAGGAAATTGACGAAGCTGAGGCTTTTGCTGAAAATTCATCTTATCCACCTGCTTCTGAGTTGTTTACCGACAACTATGTCCAGGAGGACTATCCATTTACCAGAGATTAAGTGAGCAGTTAGCAACTAGCAGTTAGAAGTTTGATACCGAGAATAGGTTACCTATACAAATTATATTAATATTTAATATCTTGTTTCATTGCCTATTTGAGGCAAATGATTACTTTTGCACCACTTTTTAAAAATATGGATTGCGATGGCTATTAGAAGAAAGCTGGAAAAAAAGAATGAAGAGACACTGCTCGACCTTACCCAGGCAAGGATGCAGGCCAATAACTTTTTTGAGAAAAATCAGAAAATGATCATTGGGGTTGTTGCCGGGCTGGTCATCGTCGTGGGTGGTTGGTTTGTTTACAACAATATGATCAAACAGCCTAAGGAAGAAAAAGCCATGGCACAGATGTGGATGGCCCAGTTCCAGTTTGAACAGGATTCTTTCCAGGTAGCGCTCGAAAATCCAGGGGGCGGTTACAGTGGTTTCCTGACCATCATCAAGGACTTTGGCGGCACTAAAGCTGCCAACCTGGCTAACTTCTATGCCGGTATCTCTTATCTCAATCTTGGTAATTTTGATGCGGCCCTTACCCATCTCAATGATTTTGACCCGGATGGTGTTGTAGGCCCTACCATGAAACATGGTGCTCTCGGCGATGTTTATTCTGAACTCAACCAGATGGACAAAGCGATGGCCAGCTATAAGAAAGCTTCATCGTCTTCTGACAATGAATTGCTCACTCCATACTACCTGAAGAAATTGGCGTTACTGCATGAAACCCAAAACGAGGTTGACAAGGCACTGGAGATATACAAGACCATCAAGTCTAAGTACCCAAACAGTAACGAAGCGCTTTCGATCGATAAATATATCGCAAGGGCTGAAGGCAAATAAGTATGGCTTCGCGGGATGCATCACCTTCATTGGTTAACCTGCCGGATGGATCATCCTTTAAGATCGGTATTGTAGTTTCTGAATGGAACGCTGACATTACCAATGCCTTGCTCGAAGGCGCCAGGGAAACCCTTCTCAAGTCCGGTGTTCTGGAAGATCATATCGAAGTACTCTATGTGCCCGGTTCTTTCGAACTGCCATGGGGCGCGCGGCAAATCATGAAACCTGGAAAGAAGGATGCTGTCATCTGTCTGGGATGTATCATCCAGGGAGAAACCAAACATGATGAATACATCGCATCTGCTGTTGCTTCCGGCATTATGCAATTGGGTTTGATGTCAGGCATACCCGTCATATTTGGTGTGCTGACGACCAACACAGAAGAACAAGCTAAAGACAGAGCCGGAGGAAAGCACGGAAATAAGGGCGCTGAAGCAGCATTTGCTGCATTGCAGATGGCCATCGTGCGTACCGGCGATACGACCACCAAGAAGCGAATCGGGTATTGATATGAAAGTCATTTCTATTGACACAGGCCATTTCAAACTTGATGGCGGCGCCATGTTTGGGGTCGTACCAAAAACCATCTGGAATAAGATGATCCCTGCGGATGACAACAACCTCTGCAGCTGGACCATGCGATGCCTCCTGGTAGACACCGGAGAAAAAGTCATCCTTATCGACACGGGACTCGGAGACAAACAGGATGAGCGTTTCTTCAGTCATTACTTCCTGCATGGAGAGGCCACTTTAATGAGTTCCCTGGCTAAAGCTGGATACACTCCTGAGTCGGTGACAGATGTATTGCTTACTCATTTCCATTTTGATCACGTGGGTGGTGCTGTAAAGAAGAATGAGGATGGCACCCTCTCCCCTGCTTTTCCGAATGCAAAGTACTGGACGACCCGACGCCATTATGATTGGGCATACACCCCTAATGCACGTGAACGGGCTTCCTTCCTGAAAGAAAACTTTGTTCCCTTACTGGATGCCAATGTGCTTCATTTTCTTCCGGAGGAAGAGGGATATGTTTGGGACGACCATATCAAGATTCGTTTATCCTACGGCCATACTGAATCGATGATGCTACCGGAGATCAGGATCAATGAACGTATCACCCTGATATATGCGGCAGATCTTATACCTTCTGCACACCATGTCGGCTTGCCATACATCATGGGCTACGATATCCGTCCATTGGTGACGCTTGAAGAGAAAACAAAATTTCTCACGGAGGTAGCACAGAAAGGCTATTATCTTTTCCTTGAACATGATAAGGAGACACAATGTATTTCTGTCAAGTTAGATGCGAAGGGAAGACCGGAGGTGGATCAGAGACTCAGGCTTGAGGAAGTCCTCAGGGGCTGAAAAAGCAAGGAGCAAGTCGTAGTGCAGCGGAGCTCCCGCCCCGTACGGGCAGCGGGAGAGCAAGGAGGCTGTAAGGAAACAGATTTTCAGTATTATAAATTAGACGCTAAATTTTTATTGCTTCGTTGCGATTTTGCGCGAATAATAAATCTAATCCTTCCATCAAACATCAAATCAAATTGTCATGGGTTTTATCGGTAACATCTTCCTGGGTTTAGCTGCACTCATCCTGTTTTACCTGGTGACCTCCTTTTATTCTAAACCCATGCCTGGAGGTGATGCCGGAGTTGGATATGCGTGGGGTATCATCATCCTCAATCTGGGATTTGTAGTCAGCATGGGTATTGTCGCCCTGATTATCGGATGGAAA
>DATHZY010000041.1:0-4979 GCA_035458325.1 Saprospiraceae bacterium
GGTCTTCAGGAGGTGGTGGCGGTTCAAGCAATCATTCTTCTTCCCCGAGAGGAAGAGGGTAACAACAAGTCAAACAATATTAGCCTGATCATAAGGCTGCAGAATGGTAACCGCCATTCTGCAGCCCTTTAAAACATAGATCTATGAAACGGATAGCTACACTCTTTATATTGATGACGCTTCTCGGTGCCGGAGCAGCGTGGTCTCAGACAGCAACAGAAGCATACAGACTTTCTATTTCAGAACCACTGGGCACCGCCAGGAACCTGGGCAGCGGTAACAGTATGTTTGCAATTGGCCCTGACTTTTCCGCTATTGGCTCCAATCCGGCAGGGATTGCCGGCTATTGGAAGAGTGAATTCACCATCACCATGGGTGGACAGTTCAATCACTTTTCTTCCAGATTCACGGAAGACAGAAACCATGTCACAGAAGGCAACTACAATAATTTCACATTCCCCAATGTAGGCTTCGTACTCTCCAGCAGGCAGCGAAACAGCAAATGGCTGACCTCCAACTGGGCCGTCGGTTATAACCGAATGGCGGAGTACCGTCGTGAAACAAACTATTCAGGATCTACGCTGGGATCCATCACGGACAGTTGGAAAGAAAATGCCCTTGGCCTGTCATCTGATGAATTGAATGGATTTGAAGAAGGCCTGGCCTGGGAAACAGGGGCTATCTATGATTTTGAAGAGGACAGGATTTATGAGACAGATTATCAACTCAATCCGGAATACAAGCTCTTAAAACTGGAAAACTCCTATCTGGAAGGAGGTAAATCAGAACTTTTCCTGGGATATGCTGCCAACTATGACAATAAAATCTTATTCGGTGCATCCTTCAATATTCCCCTTGTCAATTCAACAGAATTCAGGGAGTACGCAGAAGCGGATGGCAATGAAAACGGTATTCCATTTTTCAATGATCTGCAGTACAACAGTTATGTCAATTCAACCGGATCAGGTATAAACGGAAAATTTGGGATCACCTTCAAACCATCTAAAAACCTGAATATCTCCGCTGCAGCGCACACGCCTACCAAACTCTTTATGACAGACAATTACAATACTTCGTTGTCTTATGATTACACAGATGCAAATAATGACGGGCCTATCTACGCGGAATCGCCCTATGGTAGTTTTCGTTATGCACTCGTGACTCCCTGGTCACTCATGGGAGGTATAGGCATTATAGCCGGGGAGCAAGGATTTATTGGTGCCAGTATCAAATGGACCGATTATTCAACCATGCGTTTTGATTACAGCGTGAGTGGGAATGGCTATTATTATGAGCAGGAAGAACAGGATGTCAACCAGGCTATCCGCGCAAATTATTCCTCAAGTTTCGATATTAATTTGGGAGGTGAGTTTGTCATCAGTGCATTTCGCTTGAGAGGGGGTGTATCACTCGCCCAATCCTCATACAGTAATGACAATAATTTTGATCCTGCTTATCATGCAGGTATCGGGTTCCGTGCTGACGCGTTCTATATTGACTTCGCGTACAAATATGCTACTCCACTCGAAGGATATCAGCCATACGAAACAACGGATGCCAATCAACCTTTGGTACAGATCGATAATAACAGAAGTACGATCGCGGGAACCATAGGAATGAAATTTTAATCTTTAGTTATGATCGGGCACGAACAAGACCTTAGTCATTTTGAACGTGCTTCAATGATCATCTGATTGATCAAGGCCCGGGTATCCTCTACGATGGCATCCGGGCCTTTACTTTGCACAGGGAGCCCAATGATTCCTGTGACCTGGTGCGAAGTTCCTGATGAAAAGATTCTATTAAAATAAGCTAATAACGATCCATCCGTCCAGTAATAATCCTTTCCTGGATATTCGATGGCGACTGGAACCACTGGAATTCCTTTCCGGAAAGCCATTTCGATCGCTCCCTTCTTAAAATCCCCGGTGAGGTCACCTCCATGGGTAGTTGCCTCTGGGTATATCAAAACCTGAAAACCGGAAAGTAGTTTTTCTTCAATAGCATCAAGTGCAGCGCGTCTGCTGTTATGATCATGTCGATGCACCAGGATGATGCCTGTTTCTTTTGCGCCACGTCCAAGCACCGGGTAATTGCCTACTTCTGCTTTCGAAACGATGTATGCATCAATGAATCCCAATTGTATAAGAGGATCCAGCATTGACCGGTGATTAGAGACATATAGACAGGCACCTGGTTGCAGGACACCTTCTTGTTTGTAATTTATTCTGAGGATGGATAAGGCTGATGCACAAAACTTCCTTCGGTAGCGGAAACCTCTTTCAGTATTTCTTCCACTAAGAGTTGAGTGCAATAACAACTGGCCCAGATACCAGCATAACATGATAAAAACTCCTGAAAATTTAATCCATGGACGTAGGTGCTTCATTATCTATCAAAGATAATGCCGTTGGAGGAGTTTCTTGTGCTGAGTGGATTCGAAGTAGCTCCTGCAACTACCGGGATACCCCTTGAAATTACTAAGGAGACATTTAATTCGAAATTCACATGATTACAGGAGCAAACTCCTGCAATGGCGGTAACCTAATAACATCTTTAATTCAGGAGAGGTTACTTCGGTTGAAAGTCTAGTGAAACCGAATTCATACAATACCTGAGCCCTGTGGGCCTCGGTCCGTCATCAAATACATGTCCGAGATGTCCGCCACAGCGGCGACATAGCACTTCCACTCTTTTCATGCCATAAGATATATCTTCATCTTCCTCTACGTGGGTTTTGTCAAGTGGTGCATAAAAGCTTGGCCATCCCGTTCCTGAATCAAACTTGGTCTCAGATGAAAACAACGTAAGCCCACAGCCTGCGCAGGAATAAATGCCGGTTTTCTTATTGTCATGATACTTGCCGGAAAATGCCCGCTCTGTACCTTTTTCACGCAGCACATGATAGGCCAGTGGATCTAACTGGGCTTTCCAATCGGTATCTGATTTAACAACGTGTTTAATGGTATCTCCCTTTTCGTCGACAAAAGATCCACTTGAAACATTAGGCCGGGCTTCCGGTTGCCTGGATGCTGACTGGAGGCACGCCTGCATAACGAACCCCAGGAGCATAGCAGTGATTAGGATATAGCGATGCATAATGATCGTGATTATTGTTTCAATTTGTCCGTAAACGTTGCGCGAACTTTGGCAACTTTAGGAGAGATCACCGCACGGCAATAACCTGCATTTGGGTTAAGCGCGTAATAATCCTGATGGTATTCCTCAGCCGGGTAGAACGTATCTGCGGCAACAATCTCCGTTACAATAGGGGAATCCCAAATGGTAGTGGCCACTTCCTTCTTTGACTTTTCTGCCTTGCTCTTCTGATCTTCAGAATGATAAAAAATAGCGGAACGATATTGCGTACCAGCATCCGCACCCTGGCGATTGAGTGTCGTGGGATCATGGGTGGTCCATAATACCTCGAGCAATTCATCATAGGAAATGACTGCAGGGTCAAAAGTGATGCGCGTTACTTCTGCATGGCCGGTGGTCCCGGTACAAACTTCCCTGTAGGTTGGATTGGGAATAGCTCCTCCCATATATCCGGATTCAACTTTAATGACGCCTTTCAGTTCCTGGAAAACGGCTTCAACACACCAAAAACATCCGGCACCGAAGGTTGCAATTTCTGTATTCATAGACTGATCGACAATTTGGTCCGTGGCAGGAGCCTTTTCAGCAGCCTGCCCGGATGATTTCTGGGAAGTGCAGGAAGAACTCAGGCCAAAGAGGGCGAGGATAAAAAGTAAGGATTTACTGCGATTCATGAGCGTAAGAACAGGTTTGATGACGAAAAGTTAACGCTCCTGGTCTAATAAACCGTATAATTAGTCGTGAGCCCCCCTTTCTCCGTTATAATTCCTAATTTTGCACCGTTTTTCAACGGGGTATTTGCTTAAGAATACCCTATTCTATTATCTAATTAACTATTCAACCATAGTATGAACAACAATAGAAAACAGTGGTTTTTGAGCCTTTTGGCTGCATTTACCTTTACTGCGGCTTTTGGCCAGCAAGAACCCAGCCCACATGATTTTGGAAAAATGTGGACATTCGAAAACCCTCCTAAAGAGTGGTTCCTCAAAGCCTATAATTACGACCTCGACCAGGAATGGTTTGATGAGGGCAGGATGTCAGCCTTAAGATTTGCCTCCTGGTGCTCCGCTTCCTTCGTATCTCCAAATGGATTGGTGATGACTAATCACCACTGCTCCCAACCCGTTGTATCTGACCTTCAAAAAGAAGGAGAGAACTTTGATAATAACGGCTTCTTCGCTGCAACACTTGCAGACGAAAGACGTAATCCAGAAGTTTTTGTTGAGCAATTGATCAAAGTGGCTGATGTAACTGACAAGATCAAGAGCCTGATTGGTAATGCATCAGATGCAGAAAAGCAGACGAAGACACAGGAAGCGATCAATACCGTTGTCAAAGAATATACCAGCAAACCAGGATGGGAAAACCTCCGCCTTCAAACTGTACCCTACTATAGTGGCGCTAAATTCTCCCTATATGGCTACAAGCGTTACGATGATGTACGTCTCGTTTTCATTCCTGAAGCTCAACTTGGTTTCTTCGGAGGCGATCCTGACAACTTTACCTATCCTCGTTACAATCTCGATTGTACGTTCTGGAGGGTATATGATGAGAATGGTCAGCCTTTAAACACTGCTGACAATTACTTCCCATTCAATGTAGATGGCATCCAGGAAAACACCCCTGTATTTGTGATCGGCAATCCTGGTTCAACAGAGCGCTATAGGACTGTGGCACAATTAGAATACGACCGCGATTACAGATATCCTGTTGACATCGAGTTTTTTACCAACCGCATCAAAATGCTGGAGGAAGAGTATGCGCTCAATCCGAATGATGATACCAAAAACACCATCTTCAGCCTGGCCAATTCACTGAAAGCTATCAAGGGAACTGAGAATGGACTTACAGACCCGGCATTGTTTGACCGTAAGGTG
>DATHZY010000042.1:0-6995 GCA_035458325.1 Saprospiraceae bacterium
GATTTGAATTCCTTCAATTTTTTTACATAACCCGATACCGGAAAGCCAAGCATATTTCCAAATGAAACATAGATAGAGAGTGCGTTAAACCAGAGGGCATTGATCTCTACAGGGCAACCAATGCGAGGCGTGACAACATAATCGCCCACCTTAGCATCCATCCAGGTCAGCTGCGTTCCATCCTGGCCTCCGTACAATAATCCCTCAGGAGTCACATGAATATTATACCTCGTCCCTGCATAATGTGCCTTGATGATCTTCGTCAGTTTATCAAAAACACTGCGGATAAATTCAGCATCATGGAATTGCTCATAATATTCATGCAGGGCGACAAACAACCATAGTGTCGCATCAATGGTATTGTACTCCGGCTTTTCGCCAAGATCCGGAAAACGGTTTGGTATCATGCCTCCATCAAGGTATTGAAGGAACGTACGGAGGATAGATTTGGCCGCTTCCTTTTTGCCGGTGGCAATGATCAGGCCTCTCATCGCAATCATCGTATCGCGCCCCCAATCTGTAAACCAATGATAGCCGGCGATCAAGGTATAGCTATCGGACGATTGGCGCCGGACGAGGAATTGATCCCCACTGACCGCCAGGTCTTTTAAAAAAGAAGACTTCTTTTTATGGGTCAGTCCTTTGAGGCGATGCTCCTCCTCCTCTCTCCACTCCATCGGATCTCCTTCCGTATCTTCCAGTACTGTGCTAAAGATCATCGATGCACTCTCGCCCGGAGCCAGCATGCAGCTTACTTTACCAACACTCATTGCATCCTCCGAAAAATCTAAACCACGATCCTTTTCGTGTGCATATTCGAAATTCTTATACCAATGGGGTTCAGGATAGAAGATACCTGCCGTAAAGCGAAAGAAAATAGCAGCGTTATTTTTAGAAGGGGTGATTTCAATCAGTCGTTCAGCCAGATGCCTGGTCTCAAAAGTCCATTGCTTGTCTTCATGGAAGAGATGGTGATAATCCCTGCAGACCAATAGCGGAGTTAATTCAAGGAGCAGGGCCTCTTCACCTTTATTGGTGTACTCAACGACGGTTGTGTTTTTTCCATACCGCATAAAGACGGTCTTCGTGACCGAATGCTTCCCGTTGGAATAAACGCTTGTCGGCAGGGGCATTCGGGTGAATGATGTGAGATACTGATATCCCTCCGGATGGATTTTACCCGGGTATGCATTCGAACACGCATAAAATTCCTCCCGGGCGGAAATGACTTTCTCCTCGAGTTTTGATACCAGTACTCTCCTGTCGGTAGGTGGATTAAAGGAGGCGACCAGCAGTCCATGATATCGGCGGGTATTGGCACCGCAGATGGAGGATGAGGCATAGCCACCAATGCCATTCGTCACAATCCATTCCTTTGAAGAAATGGTTTCGAAATCTTCTTGTTCAATGTTATTCACAGACTACGCGGCCATTTTGATTTGAAGCGGTCAAAAATAGGTAAATAAAACCTGAGACGAAGGCTGAGTACATATTGAAAATGTCACGCTCTTCAGGAGACGAGCAACATACTGCATTCAAGTCTGGAGACCTGAACGAACGGCCTTGTTTTCAACACATGTTTTTTTAAAAAACCAGTGTTGTTCGTAAACTCCGGCTGCGAACAGCAGGGGCATTAAAATCATGCTCAGAGTAAAAATCATGCACGGTCAGCATCTTCGCTGCAGGTGGAAATCATGAACGTGTGTTGTTCGAGGCTTACCTGAAATGTATAGCCCTTTTCATCGAAGGCATTTGACTGCGGAAACACCATATTCATTCAGCAGGACTAAAGTGGTTATCACTCGTCCCTGTAAAAAAGATAATCAAATTCAATATGCGGAAATTTTTGAATAATTTCTTCAGAAGGTGCATAAAAAGAGCTGATATACGACAACGATGGCCAGGATTCGATCCAGGGACTAATGTCTTCCATCTCTTCGCAATTTACCAGATGTACTTCCCTGAGTTTTGGTAATCCTTTCATTGCCTCAGGCAACGTAGTCAGGCTTTCACAATCTACAAACCTGACATATGCAAGTTGATTCCAATGGGTAAAAAAACCTTCCGGAATAGTTTGGCCCTTATATTGGTTCAATTCAAATACTTCCGCATTAGGGAGTTCCTTGATTTGCTCGAGTCCATACATCGAGGGGTTGGTGAGATCCACGAGCTTTACACTATCCCTATTTGCTATCACATCCTCAATCGAAGACATATACCTGTCATGTTCCGGTAATTCGTAAATGGTTTCACCTTCTCCTGTTATTATTTTTCCTACGATAGTCTGAGGTGAGAAAGGCACATGAAAGACAAATAAATGGTCAATCACTTGATCGGGTTCATTAGGAAGTTGAGTTGATATTTTTCTTGTTTTCAAATTGAACAAATAAAGACCTGTAACTTTACCATCCTTCTTGTCTTCCAGTAATACATATCTATTATAAAACCTTTGCGGCCAGAGATCAGATCCTGGTTTTTCAATCCTTACCTCATTCATTTCCGCATCCATCACGCGGGGCTTTGCCTTAGGATTAGTTGCATCATATGCGATGCAAAAAAGGGTGCTGTCAACAAAGTGGACTAACCATGACCTTGAAAGCGATGAAGGCACATAATTTCTTGCCTTGGCTATACTGTCCGCATGGGCATATAGCCGGTCCCGATGCAGATCTGCCGTAGGCTTTCCAGGAGAGGACGTAATTTGCCCGTCAGGGAAGACATAGATATTTCCCGGTTCTCCATCCAATCTTAGTTTCCAGTATCCGTCAAATGATTCTGAATAAAAATGGAATTTTTTACCTGTGGTCTTTGAAATATTTTTTATTACCTCTCCGGAGCCGGACACCAATATCCAATCACCATCAGTCTGACCCGAAGGTGTGCCAGGAATTTCCAGCTGGACTAATGCTACATGATTAATGACATCTGAACCTTCCGCATAAGCTTTACTACCCATAGCACGGTTACCATTTCTATCATAATATTCGACAACGCGATCATCTTCCCTTGTCTTTCTATACGCAATTACATACCCATGGTGAATGGGATCTACAAGTTGAAACGTCCCGTCAAATTGCTTAATGATTGTGCCTGCAGCATCCAGGAGATAGAATCCGGATTTTGTAGTGACGGGTATCACACCATAAGAAAAATCGACCTTATAAAAATTTTCCTCCTCCTCGTCGTCATGCAAAATAGGCTGATGATCAGCGTCCAATTTGAACAGAAATTGTCCTTCGTCATTATAGAATGAAAATCCCTGGGAAGAGTGCTGACGAATGGCCAATAGGTACTTTCCTGACGTATCCGTGAGACCGGCTGGCACATCCTTCTGCTGGGTATTACCTGAGACACATGAAATTTGCAAAAAGAGCAGTAAACTAAATCGGATATGTAAAAGATTCATCCTGGAAAAGTTTAGAACCAAAGTATAAAAATTATCCTGGAATGAACATATGGTTTCTACCCGAATTTCTATTTCCCCTCACCGATGCCCTTTACTTCGCCTCAGCCTTAGCCTTAGCCTTAGCCTTTTTCCTAGCTCTACACCATGTACGACCTTATCATCATCGGCGCAGGCCCCATCGGCATGACCTGTGCCATCGAAGCCAAACGCGCGGGCCTCGATGCCCTCATCATCGACAAAGGCATGCTGGTGAATACGTTGTTTCACTTTCCAACCAATATGACATTCTTCTCCACCTCCCTGCTACTGGAGATCGGCGATGTACCCTTCGTGAGCCATGATGAAAAACCCACGCGTCGTGAATCACTCGAATATTATCGCCGGGTGTATGAAAGCTGGAAACTCAACGCACATTTTTATGAAGAAGTACTGGATGTAAAAAAAGAAGAACAACATTTTTATGTCAGTACTTCCAAAGGGATCTACACTTCGAAAGCGGTGGTGGTCGCTACCGGTTTCTACGATCTTCCGGTGTTGATGAATGTACCAGGAGAAGAACTATCTAAAGTCCTGCACTACTATGATGAACCACATCCCTATGTGGACCAGCAGGTAGCTGTGATCGGCTCAGCCAATTCCGCCTGTGATGTCGCTCTCGAACTCTGGCACAAAGGAGCTGATGTCAACATGATCATACGCGAAGCTGTGATCAATGATCGTGTCAAATACTGGATCAAGCCCAATATCGAAAACCGGATCAAGGAAGGATCTATCAAGGCCTATTTCAATTCGCGTGTCTCCTCGATCACTGAAAAGACAATTGACATCATCACTCCTGATGGTCCGGTATCCCTCCCCAATGATTTTGTATTCGCCATGACAGGTTATCAACCTAATTTTGCCTGGCTTGAAAAAATTGGTATTGAACTCATTAATCAACCTGACACCGAACTTGTCTACAACCCCGAAACACATGAGACAAATGTGCCGGGGCTATTTGTCGCCGGTGTGGTGTGTGGTGGCATGTGCACCAATAAATTTTTTATTGAAAATGCGCGTGATCACGCGGATAAAATCATTCGCAAGTTAAAACTTGCAAACGCACAAGCGTAAGTAAAATTACGCTTAACGAGATGTTGTTCAGATACAAGCTGCGCTTGTATCTGAGTAATTTTAAAACAAGCGTACACTAAGTTTTGCATCTATTACAATTCCCGAATTGAAATCATCACCGGCTCCAATGGCCTCAATGTCACCAAGGGTTTCTCCGTAATCGTTTTGGTGACCAGGCGGATATTCCATAAACGGACAATCTCGCCGAGTATAAGCTCCATCTCCATCTGCGCGAAATGCTCGCCGATGCATAATCTCGGCCCTGCTCCAAATGGCATGTACGCTTCCTTGTTAAGATGAGGGTCGTTCCATCGTTCCGGAATAAACTGATCCGGCTGATCCCAATAATCCGGATGACGGTGCATACCCCGGATATAAATAATCCACACCGTTCCCTTCGGTAAATGATAATCAAGCACATGATCATCTGCCAATGATATACGATCTACCACCCAGGCTGGCGGATATAGCCTGATGCTCTCCTGGATGACATTGCGTACCATGATATCCCTGGCACCAGGCTCGGCTACCCGGATTTGCTGTGCCTGTTCCGGGTATTTGCCTAATAAATAAATCATCCAGGATAAGGCATTGGCAGAGGTTTCATGGCCGGCGACAAAAAGAATCAAACACTCATCGATGAGTTGTTCGTCCTCCATACCCAGGCCCGTGTCTTCATACTTTGACTCCAGCAGCATGGAGAGCAAATCGTCCGGATGTTCATTATGCTTCCTTCGCTCGATGATGACCTGTCGTATAATGTCCCGCGCGCCAGCAGCCAGTTCCCGGTGATGCTTGATCGAACCACTCAGCCTGAACCACCAGCGTTTGTATGGTTGCCGGACTTCTTTTACGATAAAAGACTGCAGCGTACTGATCAGGTCACTGAGTTGCAGCAATCCATTTTCTTCAAGTGAAGTTGTAAAAAGGGTTCTGGCTACAATCCTGAACGTAAGATGATTCATTTCCGCATACGCATCAAACTCCGTAGAAGATGTTGCAAAGCTCGACCACCTTTCCATGCATGTATCAACTTCCGCTTTCATCAGGGATTGCAGGGCTTCTATTCGCCGCTTATGAAAACCGGGTTGAATTAACCTGCGTTGCCGAAGCCAATAATCACCTGTTGAGGTAAGTAACCCCCTGCCGGTATACTTAGCCAGCAAATCGGTGACGATGGCAGATTTTTCATAACTC
The DNA here is from genome assembly GCA_035458325.1 of Saprospiraceae bacterium. Lineage (GTDB taxonomy): Bacteria > Bacteroidota > Bacteroidia > Chitinophagales > Saprospiraceae > Opimibacter. The sequence continues at coordinate 5,717 of DATHZY010000042.1, forward strand.
CTGTGATTCTTCTGCAGGACATGTTTTACGGCTACAGGATCGATGGTGAGCACTCCCTTCTCTACGCCACCCATATAAAAAGTATACGTCGTCCCAAGCAGTTTCAACGTACTGTCAATAATGGGAATAGGGTTTTTAATAAACCGCCTGGCGTGCAGCAGAAATTTTATCCGGCTTGCGATCGGTGGCAGTTTATACGTAGGCATATCCGGTAGTTTAGGGCGAGGAAATTTTGTCAATCAATATCAAATGCCTGAGCAATATGAATCGCTTCACGTCCCGCAAAGTCTGCAATCTGGTGCCGGCAGCTAAATCCATTGGCGACGACCATCGCATCCGGATGGTCTTCGATTGCGGGGATTAATACACGCTCTGCCATTTTCTTAGAAACCTCATAATGCCTGGCTTCATATCCAAACGAACCAGCCATGCCGCAACATCCACTATCGATCTCTGTATACTTTACATCCGGCCACATGGAAAAAATGGATTTGACCGTATCCATACCATACATGGATTTCTGATGGCAATGTCCATGGACCATGATCTCGCTTGATCTGGGTCGTATCTTCTGTATAGCAGTTTCACTTTGCGACAATACCTGCAGCAGTATCTTTTCAAAGGGCACAATTTGTTTCAACAACCTGGCTGCACGGTCATCCTCAATGAGGTCAGGTATGTCATCCGTCCAGGCAGATGCACAGCCTGGCTCCAGCACACCCATCGGGATATTCTTTTCCAGCCAGGGAAGGATCTTTTGTATTCCGGGTTTCACCTTTTGCGCGGCATCCTTCAGGAAGCCATGTGATATCCTCGGCCGCTGACAACATCCTGCATCCAGCAGCATCACCTTTTGTCCTAATTTTTCAAGGACATTAACTGCAGCAATACCTGACTGGGGATGATGGCACTGTGTATACGTGTCGACCAGCAGGATGACATCAGGATCTGTTGTTTTTGTGTTCAGTTTCTTAATTGATTTTGTCCAGGTCTTTGTGGCATAGGAAGGAAGATCCCTTCGGAGATCCATCCCCATCATTTTCATCATCACCTGCTTGACTACCGGAAAGGATTGCACTGTATTGACCAGTGCTGCCTTTCTTCCCGCAATTCGTCTCGCAAGATCAGGACTGCGACCGATCATCTGATCTTTCCATGATGCACCATAGCGATCGTACTGATGTTGCATGAGCTCTCCTTTCAATCGTGCCATATCCACACTACTGGGGCATTCCGCTTTGCATGCCTTACAAGAGACACATAGATCCATTACTTCAGG
>DATHZY010000043.1:0-8261 GCA_035458325.1 Saprospiraceae bacterium
GAACAATGGCTACCATTGTTATCTCATGAGCAAGCAGCGTACACTCAAACGGACCCGCTGGTACCTCATGAAGACCAATTCACCTGATCAGCTGGTGTTGCAAAAGGAAGAAGGTATCCAGGATGCAGCATGGTTTGATCCGCGGGAGATACCAACCCTTCAGATGCCCATGTATAATAATATCAGGGATGTGCTCACGCGGTATAATGATGAGAAGTTAAAACCTGGTGTGCCCGAAAAGTAAGGCAAAGGGGAAGTCATTATTGATCACTGCCTATTTAGAAAAGATTTATTGATACTCTTTCTCAGTTAAAGAGTAAACTTCCGATCCGTATCATCGTACTTCCTTCGTCCAGTGCTATGCTGTAATCGCCTGACATTCCCATGCTGATGATGTTAAAAACCGGATCGTTTTTAAAGTATTGGGCTTTGAAGACGTCAAACGATGCCTTTAATGATTTCATTTCATTTCGAACCTGGGCCATATCTTCAGTCAGGCTGGCCATGCCCATCACTCCGCAGATTATGACATCAGGACAGGTATGATGCTTGCCAGACATAAGGATCTTATTTAATTCTTCAACGGACCAACCATACTTAGTCTCTTCAGCCGCTATCTTGATCTGCAGCAAACACTTAATTTTTTTACCTGACCTGGCCGCTTCCTCCTGGATTTTATCCCAAAGGTTTAAGCGATCCAGGGACTGTATGCAGGACACATATGGCATGATGGATCTGACCTTATTGGTCTGCAGGTGGCCAATCAGGTGCCATTCAATGTCTTTTGGCAGGACAGGGGCTTTTTCTACAAGCTCCTGAGCCCTGTTTTCAGCAAAAACTCTTTGTCCCATATGATACAACATCTCTATCTCCGTAACAGGCCTGGTCTTTGAGACGGCAACCAATGTGGCCTGGTGTTGCCGGCACGTCTCTGAAAGAAGATAGTAGGGATGTTCAGGATTTGGCACAGTTTATGGTATTAATTTTTTCTGTAATATGAATTTGAGGCTGGTTTCAAGGGCTTTGGCTGAAATTATTTGATGCCGGCAATATCGGGATAATGAGGTTCGTTTTTCGATCAGTCCAAATATAAAAAACCGGCGGATGGCTCAGCATTACTTGAAACAATTTAAAACTAATCTGACATGAGTACTAAGGGTGAAAAAACAAGTAGTGCAATGGGAGTGGTGGTCTCTGTATTGCTGCATGGGATCTTTTTTGCTGGCTGTCTCGCATTGGACGCATCAAGTGTTACGGCTTCCGATACAGCAGTGATTGACCAGACGGAAGTGCCACAGGGCGATACGCATCCTGAAGCGGTGAAGGTCAAGAGCTGACAGGCAGTTTAGAATAAACCATTGATCTGGCTATCCACCAATTCAATGATCTTTCCCATGTCTTCAGGACTCTTTTCAAAATCTATATCATCCGCATTGATGACCAGCAGGGGACCCTCCTTGTAGCTTTCGATCCACTCATCATACTTCTGGTTGAGTCGCTTGAGGTAATCAAGACTCATGCTGCCTTCATAACTCCTGCCCCTGTTATGAATGTGCTTAACCAGGGTAGGGATACTGGCCTGCAGATAGATCAGCAAGTCAGGAGGGGAGATTTGGGCACTCATGTTTTTGAAGAGGGTGAAATAATTTTCAAAATCCCTACGGCCCATCAATCCCATTTCATGCAGGTTGGGAGCAAAGATGTAGGCATCTTCAAAAATAGTACGGTCCTGGATGACGGTCTTGTCCCCATTCCGGATCTGCAGGATTTGCTGGTATCTGCTGTTGAGAAAGTAGATCTGCAGGTTAAATGACCAACGGTGCATATCATCATAGAAATCACTGAGATAGGGGTTGTTGGTGGTGTCTTCATAATGCACTTCCCAGCCGAAATGCTTAGCCAGGCGAGTGGAAAGGGTTGTCTTTCCGGCACCAATATTTCCGGCCACGGCCACGTGCTTTATCGATGTTTTGTGTTTTTGCATTACAGTTGGTATACTAAACGATGGTATAAGGTCGTAAAATAAAAACCTTCGGCGATTGAATACCCTGAATAATCCAAATAATTGTCAAGTCAAGGATGAAAAGCCATACTTTTGAAGCTATGCAAGAGACCAGACCTATTATTTCTGTTAAAGAACTCTCCAGAACGTATGTCATGGGGACAGAAAAAGTCCACGCACTTCGGTCCGTGACCCTTGAGATCCAAAAAAATGAATACGTTGCCCTGATGGGCCCTTCTGGTTCCGGAAAAAGCACCCTGATGAACCTCCTGGGATGTCTTGACACACCCTCCTCCGGTGAATATTATCTCAACAACCAATTAGTCAGTGAAATGAGTGATGCTGACCTTGCCTCTGTGCGAAACAAGGAGATCGGATTCGTCTTCCAGACCTTTAACCTATTACCCAGGCTTTCTGCACTCGATAATGTCGCTTTGCCTCTGGTCTATGCAGGTGTGAGGAGATCGAGGCGTGAAGAAATCGCTGAGCATGTCCTTGAGCAGGTGAGCCTCACCGACCGGATGCATCACAAGCCCAATGAATTGTCAGGTGGACAACGCCAGCGAGTGGCTATCGCCAGGGCATTGGTGAATAATCCATCCATCATCCTTGCTGATGAGCCAACTGGAAACCTGGATACCAAGACTTCCCTCGAGATCATGGAGATTTTTGGTAAGATCCATTCACTAGGAAACACCATCATCCTGGTGACACACGAACCGGATATCTCACTTTATGCCCACCGTGTAGTCAAACTCAGGGACGGATTTGTGGAATCGGATGCACTCAATCCGAATTACATAACATCATTTTCTGAAACAGCAGGAGCCTCCTGAGAAAAAACGCATACCATGGCCAGTAAGATTTATACCAAAACAGGTGATGATGGCACAACCGGTCTTTTTGGCGGAGCCCGTTTGCCTAAAGACCATATCCGGATTGAAGCTTATGGCACTGTTGATGAGTTAAATTCCGTGATCGGATGGCTGATGTCAACGATACCCGACCAGCAGATTGACCATTTACTCCAAACGATTCAGTCAAGGTTATTTACGGTGGGTTCCAATCTCGCTAGCGAACCAGGAAAAAATATGATTACTCCGGATTTGTTGGAGGAGGATATCAAGCTCATCGAGCAATCGATTGATAAGATGCAGGACACCTTACCTCCACTCAAGCATTTTATCATGCCCGGGGGAAGTCCTTCGGTCAGCGCAGCTCACCTTGCCCGCACGGTTTGCAGAAGGGCAGAGCGAAGATGTGTCACCCTGGCCCATAACTCAGAGGTGGATCCTATTGTCATTTTATATCTCAACAGGCTTTCAGACTTCTTCTTTGTGCTGGCCAGATGGCTTGGTATGAGAGAAGGGGTTGAGGAGGTGAAGTGGATGCCGAGGGCGGGAAGTGAAAAGTGAAAAGTGAAAAGCGAAGAGTGAAAAGTGAAGTGTGAAAAGTGAAGTGTGTGTGAGTTGTGAATTGTGCGTTGTGAGAAGGCTTCGACTGCTGACCGCTGACTGAAGACTGAAGACTGAAGACTGAAGACTGAAGACTGAAGACTGAAGACTGAAGACTGCGGACTGCGGACTGCGGACTGCGGACTGGAAACTAGGCAAGTAAGCGCTTTGGCTTTAGCTGGAAGATGTGCAAAGCGACTCCAAACAGGACCAGGCTGTAAAACAAATCACCGAAGACCTGATTGATCAGGAAGGGTAATCCTGCAGTGTAGCAGGCAAGGAGGCCGGCGAAATTGACGGAATAGGCTCCGGTGGAAGCCCAGACTCCGAAATTGGAGAGAAGGAAAAAGATCATGGAGGAGCCTAGAGCCCCGAAAATCACTTTAGTAAGGTCGACCCCAGTGCGGAAGAGGGTATAACCAAAGATCACAATGATCCCAAAGGCAGCATAGCTCCACAAAGCCCCACGATATAAAAAGATGAAACTCTTATAATCCTCGGGGTACAAATGTGCATAGATGACATTATTGAGGATCATGTCACTGAAAAGCATGACCAGGTATGGAATGACGATCGCAATACTCCGCCTCGTTCCAAATGCCGCTCCAAAAAGGGAGATTGCTCCAATAGCAGTGAAGTTGGGGTAGTGGGGAATCAACCTGCTTCCAATCCCGACAATCAGCAATGAAATTATTATGGCCCTGGTTTGATTCATGTTGCTCCAAATGTAATAAGATTCTTTTATCCAAATAGCCCGAATAATGATTATGTGGATCAGAATTTCCGGCCAGTTTGTATAATTACGGCTGTTACAGAGGGTTTGGTTTGATTTTCCCCTCAAATGTTTATTACTTTTCGAAAATTATATCAATTTCTATATCCATGAGGTTTATTTCGACGATTTGTCTGGTATCAGCCCTATTAAGCAACGATTTGTTTGCTGCCGGCGATGCGACAGATAAAACATATTGGCAACAGGAGGTCAAGTATAAAATGGATATCACCCTGGATGTGGAGACCAACCTTTTATCAGGTAAGCAAACTGTCCAATACAAGAACAATTCACCCGAGACCCTGTATAAAGTCTTTTTTCACCTCTATTTCAATGCATTCCAGCCAGGCAGTGCCATGGACGTCAGGGCGAGCACCCTTGTGAATGGAGATCGCAGGATAGGCTCAAGGATTTCCAGGCTGACAGATGTAGAAATCGGATATCAAAATATACTATCATTGACGCAGGACGGAAAGGAAGTCATCTTTACTGTGGCTGGTACAATTCTCGAAGTGGACCTTGCCAAACCTATTCCCCCCGGGCAATCAGCAAGGTTTGACATGGATTATGAGGGTCAGGTGCCCATTCAGGTCCGGCGTTCCGGAAGGGATAATGCAGAAGGCATTCGATACTCTATGTCCCAATGGTATCCAAAGTTGTGTGAATATGATGACCAGGGCTGGCATGCAGATCCTTATATAGCTTATGAGTTCTATGGTGTATGGGGTGACTATGATGTAAGTCTGACGCTGGATGCAGATTATACAGTGGCAGCCTCAGGCGAACTGCAGAATGCCAAGCAAATCGGCCATGGGTATGCGCCTTCAAAAGAAGCCCGGCACCAAATGAATACGTGGCGTTTTAAAGCTAAGAATGTCCATGATTTTGTCTGGGCAGCCGATCCTGACTATATCCACGATGTGCATATCTGTGCAGATGGGCTGAAGCTCCATTCATTTTATCAGCCCCATGAAACATTTACGCAAAACTGGCAATCGCTGCTTCCGATCATGGAAGAAGCCTTCCGTTATATTAATCAGCACTTCGGTCAATATCCCTATCCTGTGTATTCATTTATCCAGGGAGGCGATGGGGGTATGGAGTATCCAATGGCCACCCTGATCACTGGTCACAGATCACTGACAAGCCTCGTGGGTGTTTCTGTACATGAACTCCTGCATAGCTGGTACCAGATGGTACTTGGATTCAATGAGAGTTACTATTACTGGATGGATGAAGGATTTACAAACTATGCTTCTGAACGTGTGATGAATCACCTTCAATCTAAAGGGTTGATTCCCGGAGATCCTGAACCCATGCCATATGAAAGTTTTTATAATGGGTATATGGATCTTGTCATGTCAGGTGTTGAAGAACCATTATCCACCCATGCGGATCACTTTGAACATAGTGGCGCTTACGGTGCCGCGGCTTATCAAAAAGGGGCATTGTTCCTTCATCAGTTGGAGTATGTGATCGGAAAGCCGGCGTTTGATCGCGGCTTACTTGATTTTTTTAATACCTGGAAGTTTAAACACCCGGATGATAATGATTTTATCCGTGTCATGGAAAAATCCGCTGGACTGGAACTGGATTGGTACAAGGATTATATGGTTTATTCCTTGAAGACAATTGATTATGCAGTGGATTCAGTGTTCAGTAATCATGGACAAACCGCCATCCTGCTTACACGGCTGGGCGCTATGCCTATTCCTATTGATGTCATGGTAAGTGTGAAGGGTGGCACACAACTATTCTATACCATTCCTCTCGATATCATGCGGGGTGCAAAGATGGAATCCGGCCCCAATAGTAAACCCTATACAGTCCTTCCGGATTGGGATTGGGTCAATCCATATTACCTTTTTCAAGTACCTTTTGCGCCTGATCAGGTACAATCCGTTACCATTGATCCGTTCATGCGTATGCTGGATCTGGACAGGGAAAATAATGCTTGGCCAAATCCCAAATTGTAAAAGCCAGGTACCTGAGTCTATCGGTTACTGGCTGTTTTATTTGCTTAAACTTATTATCATTATAAACACTAGCGGAGTTTTTAAATCCATCATACGGGGATCTTACACGTTATACCACATATACTGAAATCAACACATAAATTCCATTGATGAAATCTACACTTTTCTTCCTCGCCGTATTAATTTCAACTTCCATCCTTTCAGGCCAGCCGTTGGAGGAAAAAATCCTCGAGGGTTTCCCTATCCGTAATGTTGGACCTGCCGGCATGAGCGGTCGCATCACGGCTATTGATGTGGTGAACGAAGCTCCGAATCATATTTATATTGGTTCGGCATCCGGAGGTGTTTGGGAATCAACGGATGGTGGAGTGGAGTGGAGCCCTGTATTTGATGATCAGCCTTCCTTGGCCATAGGTGCTATTAAAATAAATCAGCAGAATCCAAGTGAAATATGGGTCGGTACCGGCGAGGGTAATCCACGGAATTCCCAAAATAGTGGCAAAGGTATATTCAGAACCCTGGACGGTGGCCGCACTTGGATCCATATGGGACTTTCAGAAACAAAAGTCATACATCGCATCCTCATTGACTTCCATGATCCGTCAACGATCTATGTCGGAGCGGGTGGATCACCCTGGAATCCTTCCACGGAGCGGGGTGTATACAAGTCCACTGACAGTGGGAAAACATGGAATAGGATACTTTACTCCAATGATAAATCCGGTGTAGGAGATATGATCATGGATCCGGGTAATCCACGAAAGATCATAGCTGCATTGTATGAGCATATGCGCACTCCCTGGGATTTCGTCAGCGGAGGTCCAGGATCAGGTTTGTATATCACTTATGATGGTGGCGAAAAATGGAAAAGAATCACTGCCGATGATGGTCTGCCGGCAGGGCATTTGGGTAGAATTGGCTTGGCCGTCTCTCCCTCGAAACCGAATATCGTCTATGCGCTTGTGGAGGCTAAGGAAAATGGTTTGTATAAGAGCACAGATGGAGGTGAACACTGGAGCCTGGTGACGACGAACAATATCGGAAACCGACCCTTTTACTATCATGAAATCTACGTCGATCCAAAAAATGAAAACAGGATATGGAACCTGTATTCGTATGTCTCCAAAAGTGAAGACGGAGGACGCACATTTGAAACTATCCTGGATTATGGAAAAGGTGTGCATCCGGACCATCATGCATTCTGGATACATCCTGATAATCCTGATTACATCATCGATGGCAATGATGGTGGATTGAACATTTCAAGAGATGGAGGACGGAACTGGTATTTCTGCTCTAACATTCCGGTTGGTCAATTCTATCACTTGAATATCGATATGGAGTACCCATATAATCTCTATGGAGGTATGCAGGATAATGGTTCATGGGTAGGACCTGCCTTTACATTGAAAGCAGGTGGAATTCGGAACCAGGATTGGCGTGAGCTATATTTTGGTGATGGATTTGATGTCCTTCCAAAATTATCTGACACCAGGTATGGATGGGCCATGAGCCAGGGAGGAAATCTGGCATACTATGATCGGGAGACGGGGTATAACCAATTTGTGAGACCAGTCCATCCGGATGGAGTTTTCCTACGGTTTAACTGGAATGCTGCGATAGCTCCGGTGCCTCATCAGGATTGTGGTATCTACTATGGCAGCCAATTCGTACACAAGAGTCTTGATTGTGGTAAGTCATGGGAAATCATTTCTCCGGATTTAACGTCTAATGATACTGCTAAGCAAAATCAGCATTTATCAGGCGGTCTGACCATTGATGCCACCAATGCTGAAAACCATACCACGATCTTGTGTATAGCACCTAGCCAGGTGGACCAAAATGTGATTTGGGTGGGTACAGATGATGGATATCTTCAACTTACACGCGATGGTGGGAAAACATGGTCAAATCTGACAGCAAAAATATCTGGTAGTCCGGCAGGAGCATGGATTCCTCAAATAGAAGTGTCATCCTATCAGGCAGGTGAAGCTTTCGTGGTGATGAACCATTATCGTCGTGGAGATTGGGGAGCCTATTTATTTCATACAACTGAT
>DATHZY010000044.1:0-2306 GCA_035458325.1 Saprospiraceae bacterium
CAGGAGTTCCGCTCCTTCTGACCAGATCGCGGTCTTCTCTGAAATCTATTACGGCCCCAACAAAGGTTGGCAAGCCTACATCGACGGCGTGAAAGCTCCACACTTCAGAGCCAACTATGCACTGCGCGCTATGAACGTACCGCAGGGGGACCATGAAATTAAATTCAGGTTTGAGCCAAAATCATACAAGATCGGAGAGATGCTTTCCCTCATCTTCTCCATCCTGATTATCCTCATCCTGATCTTCGGCTTATACAAATGGCTGACGAAAGCAGAACCTACAGCTCCCGTCGCGATTGCCGACTTAAGCAATAAGCATGCAACAAGCACGAGCCAACCGGAAAGAAAGCTGTTACGTAAAAAGAAAAAGTAAGTGAGCAGTGAGCAGTGAGCAGTGAGCAGTGATAATTTGAATTGATACAATTAGGGATAATGACTTTAATTGCCCTGGCTTTTAAGCCAGGGTGTTGAACATGACGGATATGCTTTAGCCACTACCTTGAATCATCTCGAATAGGTAACCAACTGTGATCCAAGACTGTTCTCGGTACCCCTAAATCCCCTAAAGGGGATCTATTTATAACATGATGTGATTTTAAAGAAAATCACCTCGAATAGGTAAAGGACTGTGACCCGAAATTGTTCACGTTACCCCTAAATCCCCTAAAGGGGACCTATTTAAAACATTAAATGATTTTAAAGAAAATCATCTCGAATAGGTAACCAACTGTGACCCAAAACTGTTCGAGCAGCGTAGACGGCCACTTTTTAGCCATAAAGCTAAAAAGTGGTACGAGTGAAATAGGATAAGGCGAGAAAGCAGACAAGGAAGCCAAACAAATGCTTCTACCATCAGGCGAGTTTTTTGGGTCACTAGACTTTTTGGTTACTTTTTGGGCAATGCAAAAAGTAACACGCATTCCCTCGCGTAGCGAGCATTTTTTGTTTCTTTTTTATCAAAAAAGAATATGACAACCTTCGGTTTAATAGGATACGGCAAAATCGGCGAACGCCACGTCGAGCATATCATCGCGCATCCGGAAGCACAGCTTCACAGCATCTTTGATATCAAGGCAGATCGCCTCAACTTATTCCGCAATAAATACAAAGGGATACAGACTTATGATTCATTGAAAGGGATCCTCAGTGATCCGGCAATCGATATCATCACGATCTGTACGCCTAATTCGACACACGCAGACATAGCCATCGCTGCCATGAAAGCCGGTAAACATGTACTGGTTGAAAAACCAATGGCCATCAGCAAGGTCGATTGTGAAGGCATGATCCATATCGCGCTGAAGACAGGTAAATCCCTTTTTGTGGTCAAGCAAAACAGGTTTAATCCACCTGTGCAGGCCGTGAAGAAGTTAGTAGATGAAAAAAAGTTAGGAAAGATCCTGTCGGTTGCTGTCAATTGTTACTGGAACAGGAATGAATGGTATTACAAATCTTCTGACTGGAAAGGGAAAAAGGCTTTTGATGGCGGTACGCTATTCACGCAGTTCAGCCACTTTATAGATGTCATCTATTATCTCCTTGGTGATATGCAGATACTGCACGCACAGATGGCCAACGTCAGCCATAAAGGCATGATCGAGTTTGAAGATACGGGCATTGTTTCTTTCCTCTTGAAGGATTCCCATGCTCCCGGTGTACTGCACTATACCACTTCAGCGTTTCAGAAGAACATGGAAGGCAGCATCACCATTTTTGCAGAAAATGCGACGATCAAGATTGGAGGCAAATACCTCAATACCATTGATTACCAGTCGACCAACGGATTTGATATCACGGATCTTCCTGCAGGTGCTGCGTCCAACAATTATGGTGACTATGAAGGTTCTATGTCAAACCATGACAAGGTGATTGATAATGTGATCCAGTCACTCCATGGCAAAGTCGAAATTATGACCAATGCCTACGATGGCCTCAAGACAGTGGAGATCATCGAAAATATCTACCAGGTCGCAGTCCATACCGGAGCTTAAGCAGATGGGGAATACCATACATCCAACCGCCATCCTTGAAGGCAATATCGAATTAGGTACGGGCAATAAGATCGGACCCTATGTCGTGATGCGGGGTAATATCCGGATCGGTGATAATAATGTCATTGGTTCAGCAGCCCAATTTAAAAACAATCTCTCCATCGGTAACGAAAACCGTATTTACTCCGGCGCCTCAATCGGCGCGGTGGGTGAAATGGGTTTGAAAGGTGATCGTTTGGTTGAAGAAGGAAAAGTAGTCATAGGGAATCAGGTTACCATTCGTGAATTTGTCTGCATCCACTCACCAGTCTATAC
>DATHZY010000045.1:0-4355 GCA_035458325.1 Saprospiraceae bacterium
ATTCGCTTGAAGGAAGACCAGCGTACGAATATAAATGCAGTTGAGAATTTGAATATTACCTTCAGGGATATGAACATGGGAGGTATCCTGAGATCAATCCCGATGGGTTCACTGGCGGATATTAATTACACTAATACATTCGGGGGTGTAAGAAGAAAGGATCTCGAGCGTATTGTGACCATATCATCCAATATCACCGCCGAGTTTCAACCGAAGCAGACACAGGTGGTCAATGCCGTCAAGGACGCCATCGCACAAATACCGCAACAAGATGGTGTTACGATTGGTTTTGCGGGTGAAGATGCAGAGATGCTGGATGCCATTAACTTCCTTGGAAGGTCACTGGTGATTTCTATTTTTATCATCTTGTTGATTCTGGTAGCTCAGTTCAATTCGATCGGGAAGACACTCATCATTATGACGGAAGTTGTTTTTTCTGTGATTGGGGTTTTACTCGGCATGGCTATTTTCAATATGGATTTTGTCGTGATCATGATGGGCGTAGGGATTGTCGCTTTGGCCGGTATTGTGGTGCGAAATGGAATCCTGCTTGTAGAGTTTACTGACAAACTTCGACATGACGGCATGGGAGTGAGGGAGGCGATTATCGAAGCCGGCCGGATCAGAATGACCCCGGTCTTACTAACTGCCACAGCCGCGATCCTCGGATTACTACCATTGGCTATTGGTTTTAATATAGATTTTGCCAGCTTGCTGGCCTCAGGTGATCCAAAGATTTTCCTGGGAGGGGATAGTGTAGCATTCTGGGGGCCATTGTCATGGACGATCATTTTTGGACTTGGATTTGCGACCTTTATTACGCTGGTTATTTTACCGGCGATGTATCTTGCCGGGCACAATGTTAAGCACTGGTGGGCCGAAAAATTCTGATTTTTCATCACCTGCTTTCACCTCAGATACATGATATAAGGTTACCTTTAAAATGAACATTTTAAAGGTAACCTTATATCATGAAAAAGCCACTCCTGACGACCATCAATCTCCTGCTGTTCCTTTTGCTGTTGAGCCTGGGTAGTTGCACCACGAAGAAGTGTATTGAGAAACCTGTAGCCGACTGTGTCTGCACTATGCAATATGATCCGGTCTGTGGTTGTAACAACAAAACATATAGCAACGCATGTGCAGCCGAATGCGCCGGTATCAAGATCTATACGAAGGGCCCCTGTGACAAAATATAATTATTGAATTCCACCAGCCAGGTATGTATTGCCTGACAAAGAAATAAGCTGTAACATTGCTGTCCAACCAACGATCCCTTCAGCCAATGTCCTTTACCGTTGCTATTTCGACACATAGGAATCCATTTCGATCCAATTATTGGCTCATGGGTTTTATACTTGTTTTCCTGTTGGTTTGGGTAAACTCTTTCATAGGCACTACCGATATTTCCAATTGGATGCTCGAAAACCTGCTGGTCTTTTTGTTTTTACCCATCCTGGTTTATACCTATCGGAAATACCAGTTTAGTGACCTGAGCTATCTCTTACTCTGTGTTTATCTCTGCTTGCATGTCTATGGCTCAAAGTATACATACGCGGAAAATCCCTTTGGATATTGGTTGCAGGACCAGTTAAACTGGTCAAGAAATCATTATGACCGGATTGTCCATTTTGGGTTTGGATTCCTGCTGGCCTATCCGATGCGAGAGTTATTTTTGAGGTGGTTCAAATTTCCGAGATGGGTTTCCTGGGCACTGCCTATTGAATTAGCCTTGTCTATTGGTGCCTTTTATGAATTGATCGAGTGGGGTGTTGCGGATGTATTTTTTCCGGAGCAAGGGGATGCTTACTTAGGTACCCAGGGCGATATATGGGATGCACAGAAGGATGTGTTCCTGGCGTTTCTTGGAGCCATGATGGCCACGACGATCGTTTCCCTGATCAAAAACCTAGGGAATATTTATTCGAAGGATGAAATAAGGGATATGAAAAAAGAATCGAAATAATGATGAAAGTATTTTATTCAGGAATTCAGATACAATGTCAGGGTGTCCTGGCCATAGCTTTATTATTCTGCGCTTGTGCCTCTCCAGGTGCTAAAGCCCCGGAACCATGTTCTCCTCCAGCAGGTAAATTTGTCAATGTGACAGTGTTGGATAAGTGTCCGGATAAAATGCCAGTCGATGTCCCTCATTTTTGCCTGGAGCTAAATTTTTGGGATAACGATAGTGTGCTGGTGGATAACGGATTCGAAAAATTCAGTCTTCCGTTTTCGCTTGCGGCGGATGGATGTACCTTTAAAATTACCGGCGCTTCCCTGTTTGGAGATATGTATTTCATATTTAGCGGCGATTCTTCTATACAACTTATAGATACTGCTTGGACTAAACTGGAGGACTTTTCGTCCTTTAAGAAAGTGAAGCCTATTGAAGGAGAAGATGTAAGTTTTGAATATTTTCTCAATGAGTGCATCCTGACAGGTGAATATGCCTTGTTTGAAAATGGAAATCTTGCTTCACACCAGGTTACGATTATGCCCAATGGACAACTTAACGGGTTGAAACCTTTCCTTGCTTATTCATTATGTTATGCAGGAGATTGTCTTGAAGAAACAGAACCTCCTTCCCGAACGATTATACTGATTGATGAAAAGGGAGAAAAGCAGACTTTTGCCTTTAAGTCCATTGAAGGTAAAATGGCCCTTGAACTATACCGTATCGGACCTCCTATCCCTGATATGAAAGGAGGTAGGTCAATCGGACCGATGGTATATGAGTTGAGAACTGAGTAATTGAGCTCACTTTTCATGGCGCTTACAATCTAAGAAGCGGGTCTCCGCTAATCATTAGATTAACCTCTGGAGTATACTTACCTTTGGCGGGTATTTATGAGAAATAGCAGGGTAAGTATATCGGTTGTGCTATTCATAGCAAGCCTGTTGGTTTGTCATCCCGTGATTGCGCAATGCCCGCAATTCACGAGTTCCTCGATTACCGGCAACCTTGAACCGCTTTGTGAGGGAGAGTCTGTGACGCTGTCCGTGGCCGGAATAAACATAGATCCGGGAAGTTCTGTAGAATGGTATATCGGAGCAAATGGTACTTTTAATCCTTATGCAGGAGAAGGCACCCTGATAGGGACAGTGCCTGCTGAGGCTGATCCTTGCTCAGATCCTCCGGAGGTACTCTATATAATGGTCAATCCGGATAACGTCCAGGTAGGTGGATCAGGTGATCAGTGTGATGAATTTATGGTGCTGTGGACAGGCTCCGGTGGTTTCAGTACCTCCGATATCCTGGTGTCAAATCTTGGTCCTGGTACCTTTCAATGGGATAGTTACATCGCCGGCAATGCAGCTAACTTTAGTTGTGGTGTTGCGCTTCCTCCTGGCCCGGTACCACCTAACGCTATCCTGATTATCCAGAGCAGTACAGCCAATAATGTATTTATAGACAGTGATAATTTATGTGCTAGCGGGTTGCCTGTTTATATCATTTCTTATGATGGAACTGCAGCATGCACCGGAGGATATTTTGATAATAATTCACCTTGCGCATCGTGTCCTGTCATGATTGATATTACCGGAGCAACATGTCAATTTGACTTAAGTCTGGATTATATGCCACCTGCCAATACAATTGATGGTTGGGGATGGGCTAATACAGGTTCAGGTGTTTTTGCAGATGTGATTCCAGTGGTCGATATTCCTCCTTTCATGCCGCCTGTTGCATTGTTTGATGATTATATCTGGACAATACCAGCTAACTTTTGTGAAACGCAGGGCGGAGGAGATTACTGGATAACAGGCATCATCGATCCACCACCTTCCGGTGCCTGCCTCGATATATTTACGCCCTACTATGGATTGGAGATCAGTTGCCCTGAAGCCATGCTCTCAGGTGGCGGGGATGTGTGTGCTGGTAATTGTCCTGACGATCCTACAGAAATCAATTTTACAATTATTGGAGATGATGTCCCTTTCGAAGCCGATATCGTCGTCATGGCCTCTCTTTTTCCGCCATTCCAAATTAATGACTTGCCGGTGACCAATGGCCAATCTATCCTGGTCTGCCTGGAAGGATTTTTCCCCTCCTTTGATCCCGTCACAGGCATTCTAAATGTTCCTGAACTCGCGGTTGGTATCAGCGCCACAGTGACAATAGTATCCATGGTCAGCGAATCCGGTTGCCCGGTGACAGTTGATCCGAATTCAGTGACACTGACGTTTATTGATGCCCCTTCTTCCTCTACAGGAGCGGACCAGACGATCTGTGCAGGTGAAACGGTAACTATTTCAGGTTCTATTGGAGGCTCAGCAACAGAAGCTCTCTGGACGACTGATGGGGATGGGAACTTTGATGATCCTACAGATATCAGTACCACATATACACCGGG
>DATHZY010000046.1:0-2568 GCA_035458325.1 Saprospiraceae bacterium
TATTACTTTAGGGACTCCTATTCAAAGCACGTCACTATGAGATCCCTCTGCATTTCAGGACTTTTGTCCCTACTTATCGTATTCGTTGCCTGCAAGTCAGGTAATCAAGAAGTTACTTCAGAGACCACAGGAGACAGCACAATCGTCGAGGAACAATCTGCAATAGTCAACATCGATTCACCAAACGTAGAACGGGGTGTCAAAAAAACGATGTCGAAAGCGGCTGATAAGGCGAAAGGAAGAAAGGTAGAAGAAGCACCAGCTGAGCAACTTACTGCACCGGTTGTGAAAGAGGAGCAAACTATCTCCGAAAAGGAAATGGAGTATAATGAGTTTCCTGCCAAGAAGGCCACTTATCCGGGTGGGGTAAACGCAATGAATCAATTCCTGGCAAAAAATATTCAGTATCCGAAAGATGCGCTGGCAAACAAAATTGAAGGAACAGTGTATGCGCATATTTACGTGGATCAATCGGGAAATCGGGAGGATGTTGAATTTCCAAATCCACTAGGCTATGGCCTTGAAGAGGAAGTATTGCGCGTGATTAAAAGTATGCCTAAATTCATTCCCGCCGAAGATCAAGGAGAACCAGTAAAGACCAAGCTTATACTACCGGTGAAATTTTATTTGAAATGAAGATAGCTATTCGCTGTTCTGCCTAATCGTCACACGGTAATTTGATTAAGATTTTCCTATCTTGAAGTTGAAACCCTTGAGCGATATGATCTGAAGCCAGGTCGTTAGAATTAATATAGTCAACCAACTCAAAACCAAATACACGAATGATGAAAATCTATGCTAAGCACTTACTCGTATGTTTTGTGGCCATTGTGCCGGTAATGATGGCCACCTCGTGCAGTACGCCTCAATATCTGATGAAGACAAGTGGAGGGAAAGCAATCGACACCCGATTGGTCGGCGACTGGGAAGGCAGTGAAGCGGACAATCAGATCAAGGGAATGACGAAGCATTGGAAGATGCAAAGGACAGCTGACGGGAGGTTCGTTCTTGATTTCAAAGCCACCATGGGAGGGGAAACCCAACAATTTGTCGAAGAGGGAAGCTGGTGGGTAAAGGATGGTAAATTCTATGAGCTCCATGATAATTCCGGCAAGACGGATACCTATGAGTATACCCTGCTCAATGAGGACCAGGTCAGGTTCAAGTCCATTTCATTGGGCGTGTCACATGAAATCCAGGCGTATGAATTTATAGATACCAGGATCAAGGGAACGGATCATCAATAGTATTTTTTGTCATCAGGGATTGCTGCTGGGGGATATTCAGCGAGGCGCTTCTCATCTGTAAAAGGGTCCGGGAAGGCGAATCAACCATATGGAACGTTTCCAAGACAACGTTTGCTTTCGTTTATAAGCGTGAGTATGCGTTTATATACGGATGTGGGGGGAGGAGTTACGGGTATTTATGAGTTATAGGTCATTGTAGCGCACGCCCCAAATACCACAGACGCTCGATTAAACATTAAGACATGAGAAAAGTAATTGCAGCCATTAACATGACGCTGGATGGGTTTTGCGACCATACGGCCGGATTTCTGGCGGATGAGGAACTACATAATCATTATGCTGACCTGTTGAACAATACTGGAGTTATATTATATGGACGGACAACGTACCAACTCATGCAATATTGGCAGACATTATTGGAAAATCCTTCTGACGAAAAATCCATGAATGACTTTGCCAATTCAATAGACAGGGTAGAAAAACTGGTTTTCTCCAACACACTAAAAGCCACTGGATGGGACACTGCAAAATTGGCAAACAGGCCTCTGGAGGAAGAAGTATTGGAATTAAAACGAAAATCAGGGAAAGACATTTCTATCGGAAGTAGAAGTCTGATTATCCAACTCTTGAACAGGCAACTTATTGACGAGCTTCAAATTTGTATCCACCCAGTCATAGAAGGGAAAGGACTACCCTTGTTTGACCAAATTGCACACAGGACTGTCTTCAGGCTCATTAAGTCAAAATCTCTGAATTCAGGTGCAACTATACTCTACTATGAACCGACATCCGGAGAAGCAACGAACCGCTAACAAGCGTTTTGCGTCACGGCGGCTGACTTGCCATCCCGGATCCATTTGATTCTGTTCAGGTTCCATGCTGTTAGAGAGGTTAGGGCTCCGATACCCTTATGAAAATAAGCTCGAAACCGATTTAGAGCATATTATTCAAAAGGGGTTTTTATGACCAACCCTATTTTACTTATAACTATCGAAAAGGGAATTATTATTTTTATAATAAGCTAACCATCAACATCGATAATCAACCATCACAGTTTTGTAGGAGGTACCTATAACATTCAAATTCAAAGCAATAATGTCGGACAGCATCAGAGCCATCAACAAAGGTGACATCGAAGCACTTAAAACGGTGATTGAAACAAGCGGACTATTTCCGGCAGACTTACTTGAAGGTATGATGTCTGATTATCTTGTTAATCCGGCAACCCAGGACATTTGGCTTACCAAATTAATGAACGAGACGCCTGTTGCCATTGCGTATTGTGCTCCCGAGCGATTGACTTCAGGAACCTACAACCTAT
>DATHZY010000047.1:0-6628 GCA_035458325.1 Saprospiraceae bacterium
ATCATTGCCTTGACCATGTCTCTTCCTGTTATCGCCCAGTCACAGCCTCCTCAGGCATTCAATTATCAAGGAATTGCGCGTGATGTTTCAGGAAATCCGCTTGTCAACAGGAATATTTCTTTACGCCTTTCCATACTCCAGGGTGCCTTACCCGGATCTCCCGTGTACCAGGAAACGCATAATGTGACAACAAGCAAATTAGGGATATTTGCGATTGAAGTTGGGCATGGCTCAATTGAATTTGGTCTTTTAGATAATGTAGAATGGGGAATAGCCGATCATTATATCCAGGTTGAGTTGGATCCGGACGGTGGTACAAATTATTCGTTACTAGGAGAGTCCCAATTACTTTCTGTGCCTTATGCGCTCTACGCCGGAAATGCTGCGAGTGGAGAAGCTTTTTGGCAACCCAATGACAGAGGCATTCACTATAGTGACGGAAATGTTGGAATCGGAACTGACAATCCAACCGCGAAACTGAGTATTCATGGAAATGATCCAGTACTAAATGATCGTATA
Organism: Saprospiraceae bacterium; assembly: GCA_035458325.1. GTDB lineage: Bacteria > Bacteroidota > Bacteroidia > Chitinophagales > Saprospiraceae > Opimibacter. The sequence goes on from DATHZY010000047.1 coordinate 520, forward strand.
TATATTGATCTCAATAATGAATCAACATCTAATCGATCGCTGGTATGGGTTAATCTGTCTGCTGGTGAACCGAATTCTGCAACATCCTTGCAACATTTTGCAGAAACCTATGATTTTGATGGAGATAAATATTCTGATTTTGGCATTCTCGCATCTTCAGGACGCGGTATCATCCTGAGGGCTGACGATCCGAGTGGTGTGATCAAGTTTTTTGCCGGTGGATCTATTCAATCTTCTCCGGAAAGAATGCGGATTAATGAACTTGGAAATGTAGGTATAGGAACCCAAAATCCGGCTTATAAATTATCGATCGAGGGTCTTGATGATACCGGTGATGCCCGAAACTATCTGCACCTGAATAATCAATCAACCTCAAACCGATCCTTTGTTTGGATGAGCCTGACCGCGGGTGAGCCAAATTCCACCACATCTTTACAACACTTTTCCGAAACATATGACTTTGACGGAGACAAATACACAGATTTTGGTATTTTGGCTTCATCCGGTCGTGGTATTATCTTGCGGGCTGATGATCCTAACGGCGTTATTAAGTTTCTCGCAGGTGGTTCCATCCAGTCTTCACCTGAAAGAATGCGCATTAATGAGTTCGGAAATGTCGGTATTGGAACAGAAGCCCCTTCTTCCCGCGTTCATGTCGCTGGTGGCGATGTTTATATTCAGGACATTGACAATGGCGTCATCATGAAATCTCCCAACGGAGATTGTTGGCGATTTACTGTAAATAATGATGGAAGTTTAAAATCAACCGCCATCAACTGCCCTGACTAAATTCCGGTCTAACCTTTTAGTTTCTCTGGTATCGACTCAAATGAGATTCCACGAATTATTGATTTCTCTTTAGGGATGTACCCGCATATATTTCTTCCAGAGATCAACAAAACTCTTCGCCATGGCCTTGGCAGTAGATGCCTTGAAGACGATCACTTCGTTACTGTCATCCGTAGCAGGAGCACCACAAGCGATGCATTCTGTAGAAGCATTATAAATGGCGATCTCCATCAGGAAGGGATTAAACTCTGACGGCGGGAGGATCAGGAAATTATTGGCGATCTCACGTTCAGTGACGTTGTAGCGCTTCTTATACAGCTGAAGATTCTTTTCAACCTGCGGAGTCGCGGGTACGATGTATTTGTACTTCGTGCTTTCCCCCAGGTTGACACTTACGAGTTCCGAAAAATCCTTGTTTTCAATGTCGTAGTGAAGTGTTGGGCTGATGACCCAGACCTCCGTGGCCTTGTTTTCAAGCTTGATCAGTTGTTTTAGCGTCATGACTTTTTTTTGTAAAAATAGTCATTCGGCTGGCATTTGGGATCAGCTCAGTCAACCATGCTGGATAGGGTATGTATATGCAGTCTATTTCACGTTGAAGACACGGGAGATATTGAATCCGAGGTGGATTTCCCCCTTTCCCCATTGGCCTACTGTCTCCGTGATAAATCCCTTTTCTATCATGGACGTACTGTTGCTGAAATGAAGCTGGAATACGTGTCCACCGGTTTCGATATCAAATCCCAGGCTGAGGGAGTTATGATATCCTTCTGCCAACTGGTTTGGAAATACATAGATGTATTCTGCGTTGAGTGAAACCCGTTTGCTCAGCTTAATACGACCACCGGCACCCAGGGCGAGGACATCGTTTTTTTCAGCACTTGTTTCGACGAGGTTGCGATGTACCAATGTAGGCACCAGCTCGAGGCTGAAGGCATCGGAAAATTTCCGGCCCATGATCAGTTGAAAAGTGTAGAACAGATTATTGCTGAAATAATTTTCCCGGTCCGGATCAGATGGCTTGATGGTCTTGACGGCCGCAGAGGTCATAAAGGCCACCGTGAGCGGGGTGTTTTTCGCTCCTGTGCTCTGACGGAGGAGTTTGAATTTGACAAAGCCATCGTAGGTCTTTTCATAGCTGCTTCGGCCTACGCCTATCATCAGGCGATCGGTAATACCATAATCAGCGCCAAGGCGAATGGTGGACTCATCCAGGCCAAATAATTCATAAACGCCGCCATTGATAAAGCCAAACCGGTGTGAAATACGGATATCCAGCTCCCCTCCTGACATATTTTCAAGGGAATGAAGGTTGATGACCCTCGTCGCCTTAAAACTCGCCGTGGTGTAGTTAACGGTTTCTTCTTCGCCGAGCAGTGACAACAAATCGTCTTCCTGGCCTGATACATGGAGACTGAGCATGATTAGCAGGCTCAGTGCGATTGATTTGTACGTATTCATTCAAAAAGTAGTATTGGTGAAGGTAAACGGATTGGTGCTTAAATAAAAAAAGAACCCCTATGGACAAAGCTATGTACAAATAGGGGTTCTGCAATAAAAAACTCACCCCTTTCTACGGTATTGGATTCATCAGCTGGTAATCAGCGATGATTTCTATATCAACTTTCTCTGCAATGTTTTCTGCGACGAGCTTTGGAACTTCTATTTTATAGTCTGCCAGGGCTACAGCAAATTTGCTCTTAGCCGAAACAGCCCCCCCTTTGATCGTGATGACAGCTGGTGTGGTCACTGTTTTGGAGACCCCATGGATCTCCAGGGTACCCGTGACGTTGACATTGTATTGACCGTCTTTTGAAAAATTGACAATGGCCAGATTATCTATTTTCCCTTTAAACTTTGCCTTAGGATAGATGGAGCTTTCCATATAGTTTTCGTTGAAATGGTCCTGCATGAGAGACTTTTCAAACTTAAACCCCTGGATGAGTACGCCCCACTCCACTGCTCCGGTAGCGGCATCAATCACCGTGCTTGCAGAGGTATTGTGTCCTTCGATTTTTTCCATGGCTGCTTCTGAGTAGAAGGATATCTTGCCTGTCTTGGAAAAATATTTCTGTCCGATAGCCAGGTGCGCGCTGAAAAGGAGCGCGAAAACAATTAGATTTTTCATGTTCTTTAGATTTATTTAAGTGTTCTTAATAGTGTTCTCTTAATTTTTTACAAGTGTGGATTGCACCAGGATCACATCACTGAGGTAGCCCGAACACATTCCCTTTACACTGACCATATCTCCGGCTTTCACATCCCCGCTTTCAGCTCCAGTTTCCAGCTCACAGATGATCAATGACATCGGATTGGATGTTTCGAGTTGTATCTTCTTTATCCCTCCCTCCTCTGTCACTCCGGAAACCTTTCCTGTCACCTGGACTACTTTGCCGAGGTAAACTCCATCCGCCGCCTTTTCATCCGCTTCGTAGGCAGCGATGATTTCGTCAGCCGTAGCGGCTACATCCGCTTTCTTTTTTTCGAGGCTGGCTACGGGCTTGTTGTACATATAGTATCCGATCCCGGCGCCAATGACACCTAGTGCAAGTAGTATTAAAATGACTTTTCTCATATCTGTTCTTTTGAAGTGATACTTGTCCCGCTATACAGTCGAGATGAGCATCACCCGACTCCTTTAATTATTTGGTGCCCCGTCTAAGACCCATTGTTCAATTTTCGAGATATCACAATTGCCCAGCTTGGATGCATTCTTGGGCATGAAGGAAAATCCTGATTCGTGATTGATCGCGCCAACCAGTGAACCGTTGTTGACATATTTGATGATTTCAGAATATCCTTCGAGGATGACATTTCCATTGTTGGGTCCATCGGTCACGCTATGGCATACGTAGCAATTACGTTCCAGAATCGGTACAATGTTGGCTTGCAGGCTCATGTTATCGGTCACACAGGTTGTTGGGGGATACAATTCTTCTGCTACATCATAGTAGCAGGAGGTCATCACCACCATACCCATCAGCATCACTTTAATTGTTAAGCGCTCCATTACTTATCCAGGCTTTTATTTTTTGAATATTACAGTCCGACAATTTGCCAGATCCTCTTGGCATTTGTTGGAATCCGTTTGCCCAGGTGATCGCACCTATGAGCCTTCCGTTGAGGGCTACTGCTTGAACACCGGCGTGCGAATTTAAAACGATATTTCCTGAAGGAGCGCCGCCTGAATGGCAACCGACGCAGTAGGTGGTCAAAAGAGGTGCGACAAAGCCTGAATACGTAATATTTGTAGTGTCACACTGCTCCGCCATATCGTCACAGCTGAGATCTTTCGCTCCCTGCAAAATCCACTTTGAGATCAGGGTTATCTGTTCTGCCGTCAATTTCTGGTTAGGCGGCTCCGGCATACGTTTGTCCGGATCCGTTTCGGTGATGACCTCATACATATCTGAACCATTCAGATCAAAAGGTTTCACGATTCCACTAGCCATGACATTTTCAAAATTGTCAAGGATGATATCCTCCTGATGGGTGATCGCATCATGGCATCCACTCTTGGCACAGTTTGATTTAAGTATCGGTAAGAGATCTCTGTCAAAGTACACTACATCCGGATCACAGGGTATCCCCATCGTATCCTCATCCATCGTATCAACATCCATGGTGTCCATTCCCATCGTGTCGATCGGATCGGGATCGACAGGAGGAAGAGGCTCGTGTTCACATGCCGGCAACAGCAACATGACCATACCCGCTATCAGCAATATCCATAGCATGTAGAGACTTGCCTGGTGGCGATAGGTGATAGTATGACTGCTTTGCTTTTGCATATTGTGTGGTTAAAACGATATTAATGATAAAGTTATTGAACCACGACCATAGCCCCATACCTGTTGGTGCCTGAAACGACCTGTAAGTAGTACCAACCGGCAGATTCGGGTGTCGAAATTTTCAGGGATTCTTCAATCGTTACCTTTTGATCCGTTATGAGCACTCCATTGACATCAATCATTTGTACATACGCATTGGTCCCAATATCAATAATGTCGAAGCCGCTCAGCTGCACATATCCCTCCAGGCTGCTTACCGGGTTAGGTGCAATAGCCAGCTTCTTCAATTGGATTTCCACAGGCCCGGTGCCTGTTGTTCCGACATAGAGTGACCTGCAGTCAGAGTTTGTACAGTTGCCATCCGCATCGATGGTCAGGAGACAGACGGTATAGACTCCGGTGCTTGCATACAAATGAACCGGATTGGCCTGTGTACTGATCTGGCCATCCCCGAAGCCCCATAGCCGTGAACCTACTGGTCCCGAACTCTGATCAGTGAATTGGTACAAGAGCGGATTGCCTCCATCCACATCCGCTGAATACCTCGCCCGCAATGCAAGACATGGATCTGTCAGATCAAGCGTTTGACACTGTGTACTGACACAACCTGAAGAAGTGACCGTCACACATACTTCATACAACCCTAATGCATAGGTGTGACTAACAGAGTCATACAGCATCGAGGTAGCGCCGTCACCAAATGACCAGTTAGCCACCACAGACGGATCAGAGACATCTGATGTGTTGTTGAAAACAATATCTAAACCATCCTGAACATAGGTGAAAGATGCATTGCACACATCTGCCCCGAGTCGTAGCTTATCGCAGATCTGGTCTGTACATCCATTGTCCGCAGTGATGGTTAAGCAAACTTCATATAAGATCGCTTCCTGAAATGTATGCACCGGATTTTGAAGTATGGATGTCTCCCCATCTCCGAAATCCCAGCTCCACGAGATGATATTTCCGCGGCTGTCATCCATAAACGAAACAGATAACGTACTATAATCAATATTGTAGGTAAAGTCTGGTCTGACCAGGAAACATGGATCGTTGCAATCAAATGAATCAAGTGAAACAAATGCCATACAATTGTCTGGTCCGTTATCTGAAACCTCAATGACATGTGACTGTCCCTGGGCAGGAAGTTCAAGTGTAAAGTGTTGTATGCCTCCCGGGATGTACGTCCTGTCATTGATCAACAGGTTGCCCTGGTTAAGGACATCATAGGACTGACCAGGACCAGAAGAGAAAAATTCAAAATCTACATAGACACTTCCATCGTCGCATGGATCCACTACATTAATACTGCCTGCCATGCCGATACCGCCTGGCGCTCCATGCGGGATACAATAATATGGATGCATCCCTGCCTCTGATAGGACAAGATCATACGTAGATCCCAGACCCAGCAAGCCTGAGTTGAAAACGGACGGTCCGGAGGCCGCATCGGATGTAACGGTATGTGGAATAGCGCCCGTCCAGATGAAACGGACTGTATCCCCGAGGTCAACCTGCAGCATTGCAGG
>DATHZY010000048.1:0-11387 GCA_035458325.1 Saprospiraceae bacterium
CTTTTAGTAGTCTTGTATTTCTGGTGCAGCGTGCTGAAGTCCACTGCAAAGAGGATCCGCTTCTTCCAGTAGGCACTGACTAAGACATTCTCCTCAATCACTCCACGTTGATTGGTGCTGTGTATCACCCGCAACTCGTCCGATTTGTTTTTTTCTATAATACCCACATGATGGATACGCCCTTTTTCACCAAAAAAGATTAGATCACCGGGGTTTGCCTTTTTCCATGGGATATGAGGTGCCGCGGCAGCCATAGAAGTGGAGGAACGGGGTAATTCGACATTTTGCTTTTTGGCGACAAAATAGACCAGCCCAGAACAGTCAAAACCTTGCTTTGGGTCAGTGCTACCGTATTTATAACGGGTGCCTACATATTTTTTTGCAGTTTCAATGACAGATGACTTTAGGGCTAATTCCTTGCCTGTGCCTGAATTTGAAAAAGCTTTTTTTGTTTCAAGCGCATATTCCTGCCTTTTTTGATTGTCATAGAGGGCAAGTTTTACATTGGAGCATGCGCCCAGCATAAAAAAACTAAATAAGGTACATATATATTTGGTTATCTGCATTTCTATGTATTAGAAAAAATAATAATACGACAAATATACTATCTTAAAGGGTAAATGGGTCTCTGTCCTGTAGAAAGCGGAATTGATCCCGGTAAGCGGTTAGCAATTGCTTGTCCAGCACCTGGGTTCTAAACCCTTCCTTTTCTCCAAGTGACAATAGTTCCTGGCCATTCATATCAAACACGCTGCTGTGTCCATTATATTGAAGGCCATTGGCATCGGTTCCGACGCGATTGACCGCAGCTACATAGGATTGGTTCTCGATGGCACGTGCCTTGAGCAGGGCATCCCAATGATGGATTCTGGCTACAGGCCAGTTGGCAACAACCATCATCAGGTCATAGGCATCCGTATTTCGGCACCATGCCGGGAACCGAAGATCGTAGCATATGACAGGCATGATTTTCCAACCCTTGATTTCAAAAATGGCTTTTGTGGTACCGGCAGTGTAATGTTTGTCCTCTCCACCATAGGAGAACAGATGCTTTTTATCATAATGAACAACCCGGCCGTCTGGCAGGGCACAATACCACCTATTGAAATATAGTGGTCCTTCAACAACTGAAATACTGCCTGAAATGGCTGTATTTCTCTCCTTCGCCTGCGATCTCATCCATTCGAGCGCGATGCCTGGGGGGTGTTCTGCTACTTTTTCAGGTTTCATCGTAAACCCGGTTGACCACATCTCGGGGAGAATAACGAGGTCAAGATCAGAAGATTGTCCCAGGAGCTGTTCAATGCGGTTCATATTGTCACCAGGGTTTTCCCAGGTGATGTCAAACTGGACCAGACCGATATTTAAAAGAGATGCAGGCATACCTCAAAAGTAAAAAAGCATCCCGAAGGATGCTTTTTATCTGTATTTAATGGGCAATACCATCTGGATGGTATACCCGGTAAAAGGCTGTTATTTCTTAGCAGGTTTTGCCGGCGCTGCTGCTTTTGCCGGCGCCGCGGCTTTAGCAGGTGCTGCTGCCTTGCCTGGTGTAGCTGCTTCTTCGGTAGCTGCACCACGCAGTGCCCTTGGGATATCTATGGTGGCCACAGGAATATTTTCGTTGTTGAGGATTTCAACTCCTTCAGAAAGTAACAGATCCTTTATTCGCTGTGATTGGCCAAGACCCATAGGCGTAGTGTCAAGGACAATCTTGTCAATGAGGTTTTCCGGAATGGTCTTGATTTTCACCTTGCGCATCTTCTTGATCAGCTTTCCACCAGCTTTCAGGCCTTGTGCAACTCCTTCAAAGCTGATAGGAACCTCGATCTTAATAGGATGATTTTCAATCAGGCGAAGGAAATCGATATGCATGATACTGTCCGTGACCGGATGGTATTGAACAGATTTGAGGATGCATTTATGTACCTGGCCATCCAGGTTGATTTCGACCACTTTAAATTCCGGAGAATAAACAAGTGTCCGTAGGTCCAGGGGAGCCAGGGTAAAATGTTGTAACTCATTACCACCATATAGTACACATGGGATGAGATTGCTTTTGCGAACCGCCTTAGTAGCGACTTTTCCCAGGTCTTTCCTGGTCGAAGCGTTCAGTGTCATTACTTCCATAACCTAAATATTTGAGCCCCTGTTTCCATTAGGGCACGCAAAGGTATGATTTTCAGATAAAAAATCAGGTGTAAACCCTAAAATAATTACATGGCAGGTTTTAATATAAGGTTGAGAGTGGCTAACGCTAATCCCATCCACTGGGATGAAATTTTTAAATTGCAAAAAATAATTATATATAAAATGAACATTTGCAATTATATATAGCATGAATTAAGTTATAAAAGGAAGGATATAAAAATAGAGCAGGGAAGGCAGAACCTATCGAGAACGGTTGGCATTGAGCATCAGGGAGACGGTTTCTTCAAGAGACATGCAGTACTCCATAAGCTTTGCATTCAATTCTTTAAGTGTCTGTATGTCAATAGTATAGTAAATATAGGGATAAGATTCCTGGTATTGGATCAAGTCTGCTTTTCGGAAATGCTCGAGATGTTGGGAAACGGTGGATTGGGCTAAAGGGTAGCGATTTACCAGTTTAGCTACAGACGTTGAGCCATTTTGTGCCAAAAACCTCAAAATATCCACGCGGGCGGGATGGGATAATAAGTGCGCCATAGCACTGGTGGCTTGATCATCGGGATCAAACAGATGGGATTTATTGAAAGCCATCGGTGAAGAAGGTTTGTTTTCAACTGAGCAATAATTTAAAATTAGGGGATTTAGGAAAGCAGGGTGGATTTTTTTTCAGAACAGGAAAAAAAAACTGATGTCACAGTATATCGGTGAAATATAAATCGTAGAAATACGATTGAATTTACTTTTCCAGAAGGATCCATTTAGAGGATCCAATCATTCGAAGAAAATACCAGGGGAGGCACGAACTTTGTTTTTCGGGTATATCGGCGAAATATAAATCGTAGAAATACGATTCAAATCTAGATCACCCTCTTCATTCCCCCTAATCCCCTAAAAACAAAGCAGATATAGACCGATGTTCATGCGTATTCCGGATCGCATGCGCGAAAAGTTTAGCCGAAGACAATACCTTGATCTTCGGTGACGTCCTCCGCAACGGCAACGTATCCGTGACGATCAACTCCGTCAATTGAGAGGATTCTATATTTTCATACGCCTTACCTGATAGCACCGGATGGGTACAAATCGCCCGGACACTCTTCGCCCCTTTCTGCACCAGCGCATCAGCAGCCTTACACAAGGTGCCCGCCGTATCTGCAAGATCATCCACCAGGATAACATCTTTACCCTGAACATCCCCGATCACCGTCATGCCGGCTACTTCATTCGCTCTGCGACGATATTTATCACATATCACCAGATCACATTGAAAATGGTTGGCATAGTTCCTTGCTCTTTTGACCCCGCCGACATCAGGGGAAGCAAAGATCACGGATTCACGGTCCAATCCTTCAAGATAGGGAACGAAAATGGCGTTGCTTCTCAGGTGATCCAGGGGGATATCGAAGAATCCCTGTATCTGGTCAGCATGCAGATCCATCGTCATGATGCGGTTGGCACCCGCAGCCTCGATGAGATTAGCAATCAATTTTGCTGAAATCGGAACCCTGGGTTTGTCTTTACGGTCCTGACGAGCGTAACCGAAATAGGGTATCACCGCGGTGATGTAATCCGCAGATGCCCGCCTGGCCGTGTCGATGAGCAACAATAATTCAAGGAGATTATCAGCCGGAGAGGCAGTTGACTGGATGAAAAAGACATAGGATCCCCGGACAGACTCCTCAATGACCGGTTGCATCTCACCATCGCTGAAACGCAGGCAATCCCATTTTCCAAGGGAATAACCATAATAATCTGCTATCTTCTCTGCCAGGTAACTGGAGTACTTTCCGCTAAATAATTTTACGTCCACGATGGTTGGTTATGTTGTAGGGCCAAAATTACTTTAATTTTTACCATCTGATTCTATCCTCTTGCTTAACTTTCACAACAGGTACCCAGATGCATTTCGTCTAAAAGGAAGAATCTTTCCTTCAAAATACATGTTATCTTGCCAACAACCGAAAATATAAGTGCCAGTGACGAAAGGTTTATCTATAAATCAATGGTGGGAAGCCCTCTCCTCTCCGCATCAGGTATTTTGGTTTATAGCCATCATTTTCAGTGTCCTGTTTTTTATTCAGTTTATCCTTTTACTGATAGGGTTTGATTCCGATAGTGATATGGAGTTTGACCATGGAGGAGATTCGGGATCGATGGAGCATGAATTTTCCGCCTTGTCCGCAAGGAGCATTATTGCTTTTTTTACTTTTTTTGGCTGGACCGGAGTCCTTGCAATGGGTAATCAACTCAGCGTTTGGATCTCTGTTGCACTGGCTACCGCTGTTGGACTGACAGCAATGTTTATAGTAGCCTACCTGATGTTTAAATTCGCGCAACTGGAGCAATCGGGCACCTTGAATTTTTACCACGCACTGGACCAACATGGTGAGGTTTATCTCCCCATACCCGCACATCAGTCAGGAAAAGGCAAGATTCATCTCAAGATAGATGGAACGGTCCGGGAAATGGATGCCATCACAGATGGTGAGTTGCTTAAAACCGGTGCTCATGTAAAAGTCATAGAAATCATGGAAGACAACACACTGAAAGTCGAGTCACTTCCTGCTGTATTGGAACAGGAAGCAGGCACGTTCACCTAATAAGCTCACCATTTGTGTACATATCATTAATTATTAATAGTCATACTCACTAACCTCAACTAAAAACACTATCGCACATGGATTTATCGAACTCCCTTGTAGTTATTGTTGCCGGCCTCATCGGGTTGGTTTTTATTATGCTCTTATGGTTTGTCTCCAGGTACAAACGATGTCCTTCAGATAAAATACTCGTCATCTATGGTAAAACCGGTACAGGCCAATCTTCCAAGTGTCTCGCAGGAGGCGCCGCATTTATATGGCCGGTCATCCAGGATTATCAGTACATGGATCTGACACCGATCAGCATTGACGTGGATTTGAGGGGGGCCCTTTCAAGGCAGAATATCAGGGTGAGTGTCCCTTCACGGTTTACAGTGGCGGTGAGTAATGAGCCCGGCATCATGGAGGTAGCTTCAGAGCGTCTGCTTGGTAAGTCTGTAGATGAGATCAGGGAAACCGCTAAGGATATCATCTTCGGTCAACTCCGTTTAGTGGTAGCTACGATGGATATTGAAGAGATCAATTCTGACAGGGATAAATTCCTGACCAATGTCAGCTCAAATGTGGGCAGCGAATTGAAGAAAATCGGCTTGACCCTCATCAATGTAAATGTGACAGATATCCAGGATGAAAGCGGATACATTGAAGCATTGGGCAAAGAAGCAGCAGCAAAAGCGATCAATGATGCAAAGCAAAGTGTAGCTGAAAAGAACAGGGACGGTAGTATCGGTGAAGCAAATGCCAACAAGGAGAAAAGGGTATCCGTCAGTGCCGCAGATGCCATTGCAAAAGTCGGAGAAGCTACCGCGGAAGCAAATGCCATCGATGGTGAAAATGAGGCTAAAGTACGGATGGCGATTTCCAATGCAGAACGAAGACTAAAAGAAGCTGAAGCGTTGCGTAAGGCAACAGCCGCAGAAAAAATTCAGGCGGCCAATTCTCTCCAGGAAGCTTATCTCGCGGAAAAGGACGCTGAACTTGCCCGGGCAGATAGGGAAAGGGCATCCCGCGAAGCAGATGTCATCGTCCAGGCAGAAATTGCCAAGCGCAGGATAGAAATTGATGCCGAAGCAGAGGCAGAGAGGACCAGATTAGTAGCCAGAGGTCTTGCTGATGCTGTGTTTATGCAAAAAGAAGCAGAAGCCAAGGGTCTCTATGAAGTATTGCAGAAACAAGCGGATGGTTTTGATGAAATCGTCAAGGCAGTAGGCGGAAGCCCAAGAGATGCGGTCTTGATGCTCATCGCTGATAAACTCCCTGAACTCGTCAAGACACAGGTAGATGCCATCAAGAATATCAAGATCGACAAGGTCACCGTTTGGGAAGGCGGCAACCAGGAAGGCTCAGGCAACAATACGTCTAAATTTATCTCCAGCATGTATAAGTCCGTTCCCCCATTGAATGAACTTTTTAATATGGCCGGCATGGAACTCCCTACATACCTGGGCAAGGTTAAGCCAGAAGAGGCCCATGAAGAGCCGGAAATAAAAGAATAGGCAGTAGGCAATTCGCCATAGGCAAAAAAGCAAAAAGCTATGGCTGGTCCATTGCTTTTTGCTTTTATCTTACTCTGTTACACCTAGAATTTCAGGTGTTTCACCGTCAGTTTATTATGTATCAATTGCCTCAGCGAATCAATTCCGATTTCAAGATGTGTTGAAGCATAGGTGCTGGTGACAGTAACATCGCTATGGGTTGTCTTTACCCCTTCCGGTACCATCGGCATATCCGAGACGAGTAATAAAGCCCCTGTAGGAATCCCGTTGTGAAAGCCAACACTAAACAATGTAGCGGTCTCCATATCAATAGCACTGGCCCGTATCTTATTCAGGTACTTTTTAAACTTCAAATCAAATTCCCATACCCTCCTGTTGGTGGTGTAGACCGTGCCGGTCCAGTAATCCTTGGCATAATCTCGGATGGTGGTTGAAATCGCTTTTTGGAGTGCAAATGATGGCAGGGCCGGAACCTCAGAAGGAAAGTAATCATTTGAAGTTCCTTCTCCTCGTATAGCAGCGATCGGAAGGATGAGGTCACCAACATTATTTTTCTTTTGTTTCAATCCGCCACATTTGCCGAGAAACAGGCAAGCCTTTGGCTTGATAGCCATGAGTAAATCCATGATCGTGGCCGCATTGGCACTACCCATACCGAAATTGATGATGGTGATATGCTCCGCGGTTGCACACTGCATGGAAAGGCCTCTGCCATAAACATCCACACCAAATTTTTCAGAAAACACGTCCACATAATGGGAGAAGTTGACCAGGATAATATATTTCTCAAACATATCCAGGGACATCCCGGTATACCTTGGCAGCCAGTTATTGACGATATCCGCTTTTGTTTTCATGCCAGATATTTTTTAGCTGTTTATTAAATTTCCTTCTAATCATTTCTAACTGCCCACTACTAACTGCCCACTGCTAACTGCTCACTTTTCACTTTTCATTTCATGATAAACGTCCGCGCGTACCCCCTCATGTTTTCGGACCGCTATTTTTAAAACACGCTTCAGGACATCAGGTGAGGCAGCTTCAATCCATTGATCAATCTCACCACTTGCATTGGCTCTGTTAATATGGATTTCCTCCCTCACGGCATAGAGCACAGCCGCGATATGTTTACACACCGGGCCATGTTCGAAAGGACAAGTGCAATGCCATTGTGAAATCACATCATGTCCTTCGAGTAGTACCTGGTAGGTTTCTGAGCCTTCGATCACCGCTGTCCATCCCTCCGTCGTCTGCTGAAGCATGAGTACCTGGTGGGCATCGAAATACTCCTTTCCCCGCTCGGCAATGAGGAAATGGATTTCTTCTTCAAACTTGTCTATATGGATGCTCATTGACGCACAAACCTTGCCATCCGGGTTTCGCCTTCCGCGGTGCTGATGATCACATAGATACCACCCGGTAATTGGTCAACCTTGACCCTGTTGAGATAGCTGTGTCCCCTCGTCATCGTCTGCCCATTGGCATTGATGATCTCATAGTCCATTCCTCCCCTTGCTTTTTCCCAGTCAATGAGGATTTCATCATTTGCCGGGTTTGGGGAGACCCTGAGTTCAGGTGCCTTCAAATCTAATCCGGTAACAGAAGATGGATTGACAAACGATTGGAAAAAATCAATAGATGAGAGGATTGCAGGAAAAACACACTGGCCATGCGAAAAGGTAGGATTCAGATTGATAGCAAGTAGGTCAGTCGCACCATTAGCCTGCATGGTTGATTCTGCAATGAGTGAATTCTGAAAAGGCACTTGTTCGTCACCCCCACAGTAATACAAGCGGGTGGGTGCAGTTGGTGCCCAGTCATAAGTGTCATTTTCACGCAGCGCTATATTGATTGGATGATTCTCTTGTGTACTGATAGCGGTGATAATACTATCCTGGAACATACGCTTGTTGATCGTATCACCATCCACAGCAAGGGCCGAAATCAACTGGTCGTTTAAGACGGTGAGGTTGATAGCTCCTGTATAAAAATTGTTGATGCTGGTGGCAAAGGGTTCCTTGAAGATGTCATTGACCGTATTAAAAATATTTCCATAGATGGTTTGGTAGCCTAAAGCAATATAGGCGATATAAGCGGGGGATCCATATGAAACATCACTGAGTATAATGTCCCGCATCACACCAGAAAGGCTGTATGGGCCTGACATATGTGTGGCTGCAGTTACGGGATAAACAAATGACCAGAAATCCTCGATTTCCTTGTGCACCGCCATTGAAGCATGTCCACCTTGTGAATAGCCAGCTACAAAGAGGAAATTTGGATTCCATTCCGGTTCATTGAAATCAAGATATTCGAGGGAACCATTCAGCATATCAAGGGATGCATAAGCTTCGGTGGATGCATGTACATATGGATGAAATCCTCTGGAATCACCGAGGCCAAGATAATCCGGAGCTACAGTGATAAATCCAAAAGCCGCATATGCCATAGCTACTTCAAATCCGCCACGAAGCTGGGATGGCACGTCAGTAGGGCCAGATGTTGTTCCATGTTCATACAGGACCATAGGCAGCTGGGTGCCAGCCGGAACCTGGGGAATCACCAGAAGCCCAGATGCGGTATCCGGCAACAAATCCGAACCGGGAGTCTTATATCTGATCCGATACAGGTCTATATCATAATCAACGGCCTGGCCAAATAGTACCAGGAGTTCAAATTTGCTGCGGCTGCCCAGGAAAGTGGATTCAACCAGGTAATCCTGTGCTAAAACTGTTCTTCCGCAAAAGAGGGATATAAAAAGGAGTAAAAATTGAATAACGGGTTTGTTCATGGTGTTAAAGGTTGTGTTTGAATTAGATAGGATACTTGCCAACTAAGAGGTCAAAAATATAATTAATTTGCCGAATATATAATCCAAACCGGCTGACATATGTATACAGTTGAGCACATAGGAATTGCGGTGAAGTCCCTTGAGGAGAGTGACCCCTTATTCAGGAGATTGCTGGACGCTTCCCCATATAAGCATGAAGAAGTTCCTGACCAGGGGGTCATTACTTCATTCTTTCAGGCAGGACAGACTAAAATTGAATTGCTGGAAGCTACCCATCCGGATAGCCCGATTGCTAAGTTTATTGAACGAAAGGGAGAGGGCATTCACCACATTGCATTTGAAGTGCAGGATATAAGGTCGGAAATGAATCGATTGAAGGCAGAAGGTTTCCAGCTCCTGCAGGACGAGCCATCCATCGGAGCTGACAACAAGTGGGTTTGTTTTATTCATCCAAGGTCGGCGAATGGTGTATTGGTAGAAATTTGTCAGACGATTCCTGAAGCCGAATTGACCGGAAAGCATGCAGTGGACCATTGAGCATTTTGTGATCGCCTTCTCAGGGGCATTTTTTGCCGGCATCATCAATGCCCTTGCAGGTAATGGCTCTGTAATCACGTTGACGGTATTGACTGAACTGCTGGGCCTTCCCGGCAACATAGCGAATGGCACTAACCGGGTAGGAGTCCTGATGAATGCGGCAGGAGCTATGACTGGTTTCAGGGGGAAAAGAGAAATCGATTATAGCCGGTATTGGAAATATATCCTTCCGGTCATCTTTGGGGCCATTATCGGTACAGTGGTGGCAACCTTCGTTACACATGCCCAGTTTATGGGTGTGTTTAAATTCCTGATGATAGTCATGCTGATTGTTATCCTGGTCAAGCCGGAGAGATGGTTGATTGTCAGGCCGGAGAAAAGTATATTGCCTGAATGGATGGTATGGCCGGTGATGCTTGTTTTGGGTTTTTACGGAGGTTTTATCCAGATGGGCATGGGCGTATTTTACCTGGCGGTATTAGTACTCATCGCCAGGCTCCCGATGATTGAGTCAAATACAATAAAAGCCTTCACCGTTGGATCTTTTACGCTGATCGCGGTAATAATTTTTGCGATGGCAGGTCAGATTATCTGGACAATAGGACTCGTCATGGGTGTCGCCCAGTTTTTAGGGGGCTGGATGGCAGCACATTATGCCAGTAAAATTCCGGGAGCCTCGAAAGTGGCATACATCGTTTTGGTCATAGCCGTTTCTCTATCAGTGCTCAAGCTTTTCGAAGTTTTCTAATCCAGCCCAATTGATCTGAAAAGAACTATTTTTACCTTCACGACGTTACCACGTGCATTATGATGACATTTAAAAATTTGTTTTTACTGGTTTTAATCCTTTCCCCAGTCCTGTCAATTGCCCAGCAGAGTGGAATTGAGGCCGCCCTGCAAAAAGGCAATGCTAATGAACTGGCTGCATTTTTCAGCAAAAGTGTTGACGTGTTAATTCCAGGCACAGAGGATACATTTGCTTCAAATGAAGCTGCAACAGTGCTAACTGAATTTTTCACAAAACAGACTGTAAAGGGCTACAAGCAGAATCACGTAAGCACACCCCAGGAAGGTCGTGCAAAATATACGATAGGAGACTTATACACAGCCCAGGGCACCTACAGGGTTACTTTGTATTATGATGCCCAGCAAAAGATCTCTGAAATCAGGATCCAGAAGTAATCTTGTCTGGTAAGGGGTAAACGGTCAGCTGTAGTCGGTAATCAGTAATCAGTAATCAGTAAGCAGTAATCGGTAACCAGTAATCGGTAATCGGTCAGCTGTAGTCGGTAATCAGTAATCGGTAATCAGTAATCAGTAATCGGTAAGCAGTAATCGGTAAGCAGTAATCGGTCAGCTGTAGTCGGTAATCAGTAATCAGTAATCAATATTCGGTAAGCAGTAATCGGTAATCAGTAATCGGTAATCGGTAATCAGTAATCGGTAATCAGTAATCGGTAACGATAAATGGTAGGTTATTAATAACACTTAGCCTCGGCTTCTTTTTGGTAAATGATAGATGTTAAATGGTAATTGTTTAACAATTCTTCCTTAGCCTTAGCCTTAGCCTCTTTTGGTAAATGTTAAATGGTAATTGTTTAGCAATTCTTCCTTAACCTTAGCCTTAGCCTCAGCCTCTTTTTTGCACATGTTAACTGGTAAAAGGTACATGCTTCTTCGCTTCAGCCTCAGCCTTCGCCTTATTTCACTTTTCACCCTTCACTTTTCCTTTTTCACTTATCAGCCACAGTCCTGCGAAGGTCAGCAGACCATTTACAGCAAGGATCAGGAATCCAAAAGTAAGGCCGTTGA
>DATHZY010000049.1:0-4662 GCA_035458325.1 Saprospiraceae bacterium
CCCCATGTGATTCTACGATAGCATCATGGGCAGCGAGGGATTCAAATTTATTTTTTGCCGTCACAAAAGGATGACCTGTCAACTCAGCTATTTTCTTCGCTACTTTCTTGTCATATCCTTTCGGCGCATTGAGGCCGGTACCTACGGCAGTTCCGCCGAGGGCAAGTTCTGTCAGATGGGGTAGGGTGTTTTTGATAGCTTTAATGCCATGCTCTATTTGGGATGCATAGCCGCTGAATTCTTGTCCAAGTGTCAGCGGTGTTGCATCCATCAGGTGCGTCCGACCTATTTTGACGATGGCTTTAAATGCCTTTGCCTTCGCGTCTAGTGATGCATGGAGTAGTTCCAGGGATGGTATGGTATGTTCGACTAAGTAGCTGTAGGCAGCTATACTCATGGCCGTCGGAAAGGTATCATTGGATGATTGTGATTTATTCACATCATCATTGGGATGCAGATATTTTTTAGCGTCATCCAGTTTGCCTCCCTTGACGACATGACCCCGGTTGGCAATCACTTCATTGAGGTTCATGTTGGACTGTGTGCCGGATCCGGTCTGCCATACGACCAACGGGAAATGATCATTGAGCTCTCCCCGGAGGATTTCGTCACATACTTTACCGATCAGTTTGGCCTTTGGTTGGGGCAGCACGCCCAGGTCCATATTGGTCAGCGCTGCGGCTTTTTTCAGGATCGCAAATGCCCTGATGATTTCGACCGGCATGAGGTGGCCACCGATCTTGAAGTTGTCTTTACTGCGTTGTGTCTGGGCACCCCAGTATACATCTGCGGGCACGTTGACGAGGCCCAGGCTATCTTTTTCTGTTCTGTATTTCATGTCATATCAATTGAGTGGCGAAGATAACCATGCAGGTGCGGTTGTCAATGCCGAATGACTTAAATCATACTATATCTGCGCAGAATCATTTGGATTGCGTGGAAATTCAGATTCTACGCTTATGGATGCTGCTAGTATGGCAGACTGAGTTTGAGGCTATCTACGTCGGCATCTTTCGTCAAATTTACATTCAGCCTAAGGCTGCCGTAGCTGGTGATGGGCACTTGGCGAAAGCCAGCGAAGGTGTTATCAATTTTGATAGACCTGCTTATAGCATTCTATGTTATAAGCATTCTACCTTTTTATAGGTTCTTTCTCTTCCGCTCAAGTACGGAATCCTGTTTGTGGTTCTGGATAACTTTCGTAGTGGCTTTTTGGTATTGGTCTTCAACTCAAAATCGTATGATAAAAGGATGCACTTAATGGAGCAGGTAGTCATTTCCTTAATTTTAAAAATGGTGTACCCTTTGTCTGCATATATCATATAGTTAGTATCCGAAAAAACATCATTAGGATTTAATTTCAGATTATTGAAAGCTTCTCTAGAATCCAGATTTTCGATAATGAAAAAGTTATCACTAATGCTATATATCCCGGAGCCAACAATAGGATTTATTATGCCTCCATCGGTTACTATTATGAAGTCTACGGAATCTTTATGGAATTCAAGTCGCTCAAACCCCCGTTCATATGCACCGGCAAAGGTTTGGCTTTGTAAACTATTTAGTGATTGGGCTATAAGTAATATAAGAAAACTGTATCTCACTTTTCACTCTTCACTCTTCACTTTTCACTTTTCAATTGGCTCTGGTGTTAACCCTCGCCAACACATGTTCCCCAACTTTTTGACCTTGTGCGACGCCATATTCTATCGCAGGCATATAATGGATGCCCCCATAAAAGCGACTGATGCACGCCTCGTCGGCAGCCTCCTTAAAGGATTTAAAGGATCGTACAGGCAAATTATAGGGGACTTCGGTGCTATCCTCAAAAGCAAAGTTGTCACCAAACATCTTAGTGAGTATTACTGCTGATGCAGTTGAAATAACACTATGTCCGCTAGTGTGCTCAGGGAAGGGTGGAGTCTGGAGGGTAGGCTCCCAATCTGGATCGATAAACCGGTTGATGTATGTCTCAGGGCGAAGCACATTGCTGCGGAATTTCTCATCCCAGCAGCTGATGAATCCATCAAACAAACCAATGGAAACCATCGCATATGCTTCAGCAGTACCTACCATGTCCAATCCTGCTTTGCGCGTGACCAGACCTACGATGCCCATCCAGTGACCACCGGGTGTGATTTTCTTGGTAGCCATCATCAGGTGGCCTTGCTGATGCATGACATATGGATTGCAATCCCAGAAGTTGGCAATGGCCAGCTTTTCTTCTTTGTTGGAATCAATGGCGGTGTAAACTTCATTTGCCAGTTTGTAAAACTGAGATGTTTTTTCTGTACTGAAAGGCACCGGAGGATCAGGTGTGAATTGACTTGCGCTATCCAATGTCAATGCCCGTATCTCACGCCAGTGGGGTTCAACAGCCTCTATGAATGCCGGTGGGGTTGGTTGCCAGCGGCCAGGCTCATTGTTGACCGTATATTTTGTAAAACTCCGGGTCTGTGCGTAATTATCTTTTTTCGACCATGCCAGGATATGATCAGCAACCTGCTGGCCATAGGCTGTCGAAGCCTCCAGAACATCCTCTGGAAGTCCTTTGGCAGTGAGTTCGGCGTACATAGCGGTCCGATGATCTTCCATATCCGTTTCAGAAAAAATCAATGCCTTGGCTACACTCATATACGCATGCAGTCCGGCGAGATTGATATCTACTGATTTATCCTTAGGTGGGGCAGGTACCTCTGTAAGGTCTCTCAACTGTCCGGCTAAAGTTTTGTATTTCGGATTGCCCTGTCTCAGGGTTTCATACAGCGCAATGTTGGTGTAGGCATAAATTCTGCCAGCCACTACAGGAGAAAATATATCTGAAACGATGATCTCGGTGGTCTTCTCCACGGATTTATGGATGCGGGAGGTATCTGCGCAGAGGGAGGTTTCGTAGGGTTCTTTTTTGCAGGCTGCCGCACAAAGTATGAGCACTGACACGGTGAGGATTTGTCTAATGTCCATTAAAGGAGAATTTTAATTGGCCCCAAAGGTATTGAAATTGGAAGGTTTCCAGGGTATATGTCCGATCCCCTTCTGTTTCTAAGCAAATTCTAATATCTGTTATTGGTGGTAGAGTGAAATTGACCAAAGTCATTGATTAAAGCAGGGCATAAACCGGTTTTTCATATCCCTTTTCCTGCCACCCAGCCCGCTGAAGCATCTTAATTTTGATTACATTGTAAGACTTAAGGAATGCTTTAAGACCCACAAAGCACTGAAGCGGCTTCTCTGGTAGCCAGCCCGAAGTAACAATTCAATTAGAGTATAAAATGGTTCATAATAGCGCCCTTAACTCCTTGATTTATTTATAATTGAGGACTTGAGCTGCCTCCAAAACTTCAATCGTATGCTAGCTCATTTTTTAGTGAAGAACAGTACACCGGCCGATTCATTTGAGTTGCGCGAAACCCCTGTTCCGGTCATCGGCCCAGGTCAGGTGCTTATCAAGGTTGATGCTTTTGGTCTCAATTATGCGGATATCATGGCTCGCCAGGGCTTGTATCGCGAATGTCCCCCGCTCCCGTGTGTCATCGGTTATGATGTCGAAGGCCACATTGAGCAGGTTGCTCCTGATGTCTCAGGATTTAAGATAGGCGATCGGGTTTTCGGACTCACCCGTTTTGGCGGATATGCCCGGTATGCTGTCACCCAGGCCCAGGCCGTAGGCCATCTGCCAGAGGATGCACCTATTGGAATAGGTTGCGGCCTGGCGACACAATGTGTTACAGCTTATCATGCCGCTGTCTTATCTCAGACTTTGCTGCCTGGTGAGAAGGTATTGATCCACGCCGCTGCCGGAGGCCTGGGTACCGCACTGGTTCAAATCGCCCTCTGGAGGGGCTGCACCGTAATTGGTGTTGCCGGCGGCTTGGAGAAAGCAGAGTATTTAAAAAATCTTGGTGTGCAACACGTTGCAGACCATCACAGGATTTCCTGGACAGATTATGTCCATCAGCATCTCAACGGCAGGGTAGATGTCATCTTTGACAATGTCGGTGGATCTTCCATTAAAAAAGGAAAAGCTATCCTCGCCCACGGCGGCAGGATCGTCTCACTCGGAGCAGCAGCCCTCAGCGGTAATAAAGGAAAACTAAACCTCATCCGCCTCGGTCTTGGTTTCGGTTTCTTTTCTCCCATCTCTTATCTAGGAAAATCCCAAAGTCTCATCGGCGTCAATATGCTCAAGATCGCCGACCATCGCCCCGATATGCTCGCCGAATCTTTTAAAGGTGTCACCATGCTCCATTCCAAAGGCATCCTCAACCCTCACATCGGCGCCACCTTCAATGGCACCGAACTCGACAAAGCCCATGCTTTTTTAGAAGGCCGTTCCTCTATCGGCAAGATCATCGTGAAATGGTGATAGCTACCCACTGATCAATATTATTAGCTGCCAGCTACCAGTTTCCAGTGGATTTCTCGCACAACGCTTTCATTGCTACCCTATACTCGTACTGAACTGGATCCGCAGTACTGAGTCGAAGCATTCGTTGCGCGCGAATTGGCAATTGCCTATTGCCAACTGCTTACTGAATACAGCCTACTGAATACAGCTTACTGAATACTGAATACTGCTTACTGAATACTGCCTCCTATCTCCTGAATCCTAAGTTTTCGGAATTCGTATTTCGTATCGTTTGCCACTCTTATTGGTCAGCA
>DATHZY010000050.1:0-3642 GCA_035458325.1 Saprospiraceae bacterium
AATCCGGTACCAACCTCTTGACGTATCTACAGCCTCAGGAATAAAAGTAGGGTGTGAAACAAATTTAGATTCAAGCGTTAAAACCCGCTCTCTCAGCAGATCGCCGATTTCATAATCCCAGTTGACATTGCGCATGGCATATTCACCAAACATATCATTGAGTGCCTCCTGGTCTATACCTTTCAATCGCTTGTAGGTCTCCAGAGGATGCTCACCGATATTGGATTCATTCCACATGCGGTTGATCATGGTGATACCGTCCTGCTCCTTGATGAATTGCAGAAATACAAATGCCTGGTAATGATGCCTGGTCGAGCTCCAGTGAAACTGGCAGGTATTGAGCCATCGGGCCATGTCAAATTCGAGCGCGACCGAAGGATATTTTTGAAGCGCCATGAACTCTGCATGCGTCTCCCAGAAAAATCCAACGTAGGAGCTATCAATAAATCCATGTCCGGGGTTGAGCATCCAGGCATAGTTCTGCAGCGTATGGGTAAACTCATGCGCGAGTGTTGGTCCTGAGGACGCTGCATGCGGATGCATCCACATCGCACCGACCTTACCATCATAATTGCCACCAAACGCCCATCCTTCCAGGCCAGGCCATGTGTGGAGCATGACGAGGATGATCTTGTATTGACTCAGCAGACCTTCATCATCTGTGACGAACTGTATAGTGTCAATATAGAATCTGTATAACTCTTCGGCTGTGTTGAGGATGTCCTGTGGATCGAAAGCGATATCAGACGGAGCCTGTGTCGGATCAACACCTGCTAATGGTCCCCAGAAAATGATAAAATTTCCGGATTCAGCAGACCTGTCAAGCGAATAATCCAACCCATTGGGTTGTTGCCATTCATTGGGAATATAAATTTCCTTTTGCGCAAAAACATTGAATGGTAACGCCAACAGTATGAATAAAAACAACCGCATGTAACTGTGTATTAAATAAAACTTCACCTGTTAATCTTTCATAAGATTTTCCTTCAGTGTCATCCACTGTGTTGAATCCAGGATCATCTCTACCTCAACCTCCCTGTCCTCTATGTAATCGAGTATCGCTTGCGTACGTTCTTCAGATCCGGGATGGGTGCTGACCCAAAACAACTGGTCGGGCAGCCCTTTTTCCTGTTCAGACATCCGGAACATAAAGGCGGCAAAGGCTTCAGGATCGATGCCGGCATTGATCAGGTACTCTGCGCCGGTGAGATCAGCTTCGGTCTCCAGCTTGCGGTCATAGGCCGATGAGGTTAAAACTTTGACGGCTTGCCTGATGACCTCCGGATTGCCATTGCCTGAGGTCATGGAAAGGAGGACCGATAGTCCTATTTCCTTGACGAGCTTTTCCATGATGTGTCCCTTCTCGAGATGGGCCAGTTCGTGGGCTATGATACCACATAGCTCGGCTTCGTTTTCACAATCTTCGATCAACCCTGTGTACACGACCATGTGATAGTCGGGCAGGGCAAATGCATTGACTTCATCCTTATCGACGAGATGCAGTTTTATTTTTTCCCTGTCGATATCATTTCGCTCGCAGATCCTGGTCAGTAAGGAATCTATGGGTGTAACTACTTCCTTATCGGTGATTTCCTTGTTGACTTTCTTGAGGATATCCCAATAGAGATCACCGAGCTTTTCTTCTATGTTCTTGGTTGTCTTTTCTACCTGGAACAGGGTCATCCAGTCAATCCGGTCGAGTCCGAACCAAATCAGTAAAAACAATGCCGCGATCGCTCCGAATTGAAGAAAGGGTTTGAGCATATTATTTCTTGCAGATCATATTGGTCAGGTCACCATAAAACCACCATTCGATATGCTTGCCCTTACGGACCTGGATGGCGGTGTAGATGGTGGCAATGAACTCCACGAGATTAAACAGAAAAACAGTGATCATATAAGCTATATACTTATTCGTCACCTCCCCGTCACTGAAGAGGATCCCAACGGTCCACCAAAATCCATTCGTATTGATGATCAGTAATGAAAACTGGGACAATAGGGCTTGTGTACAATGCCATCTCACAAAATAGGTTCCTTTCCTGTTGCCCAGATAAAAGATAACCGTAGCAATGAGATTGACGATCGGTAGTGGAAGGCCTGCGATCACCGCGATCAGTGACATCAGGTAACTGTTGGAGGCTTTTTCGGCTTCGTGGTCACCCGGTATATATCCGAGGGAAGTAGTTGTCATCATAAGCCTTTACAGATATTCCAGATCCAATTGATGACCACCAATCCAATAGCAGGAATGGCAATCCATTTTGACTTCAGATGATATTCCGTCCGGCTGTAAAATCTAAGGAATGATTCTTTTCTGAAGATCATATCCGTTATAATCCAAAGCGGACTGATCATCATGATCAGAAAGACCATAATCCCCATGGGATTCCATTGCAGTGAGCTTATAAATCGGCCATCCAGTAATTCGACAATTGATCTGGTCGTACCACATGATGGACAAGGCACGCCGGATATTGATTTGATCAGGCATGTATCGGACTCACCGGACAGGGCAGGCAGGATGTTTGTTTTTTGAATCCACAAATAGGTGGACCCTAGCAAACATGCAAGCATGACCATCGAATAGAGTCGGTTACGGCTCATGGTTTATGCATAATTGAGGACACTTTGAAAGAGGGCCATATTTTTTTCGCGTGCGGCCGGCATGATCATAAACCAGTCGATGATGGCCCAGATACCCAGTCCTCCGCAGGTCAGTAATTTACCTACTCCTAGGCCTGTATCCCCAAGCATAAACCTGTCTATCCCGAGGCTTCCGCCCAGCAAGGACACAATCAGGTAAGTGGTAGGATCCTTAAACTGCTGCATTTGCAGGGTTGGCCATTTTGAATCGTCCATCTGTATCAGTTGCTCCCTGACCCAGCCGAGGTGATGGGCTTCAAAAAACTTGGCATTGGTCATGATAAACAAATCTACTTTCTGTAATTCCATAAGGTGAGGTGTTTGATTTTTTGAGAGAATATTTTCAGTGCAAACAAGATAAATACACTTTCTGAAACGGGTGGAAAAAATCTTTTTAAAGGCCTTCAATACCTAGCCATCGGTACTGGTATTTTGATTTATCTTGTTTGCTTAATACGATGTCTATGAAATCAAATGCCTTCTTTTCTCTCCTGGCCCTGGCCGGAATATTATTAATGGCTTGCAAGCCGGAGGTGAGTGTTGAAACGAAAGGTGCTGCCGATGAACCCGAAACATTTACCTACGACTCTACCCTGGCTGCCAAACTTGGCGCTGATGACTATGGCATGAGGAAGTATGTAATGGCTTTCCTGAAGGCCGGTCCTAACCAGGACCAGGATTCAGCTACGGCAGCCCAGCTCCAGCGCGCGCACCTGGACAACATCTTCCGCCTGGCCGACGAAGGTAAGCTGGCTGTAGCCGGTCCCTTTCTCGATGGAGGTGACCTGAAAGGAGTATACATCTTCAATGTCTCCACGATAGAAGAAGCAAAGGCACTCACAGAGACAGACCCTGCCATCAAAGCCGGTCGCCTGGTGATGGAACTGCATCCGTGGTATGGATCAGCTGCCACGATGATGGTGAATGACTGGCATAAGAAGGTGCAGAAGAAGAAGATTTAAGTGAGCAGTTAGCAGTGAGCAGTGAGCAGTTTTT
>DATHZY010000051.1:0-5987 GCA_035458325.1 Saprospiraceae bacterium
ATCCTGGAGATTGATAAAAGGGGTATTGATAAACTGCCGACCAAACAAGACTTCCGATTTGCTCCAGGTATACGATATATATAATTCCTCGAGGCGATCCAGGCCTGTGGTTGTCTCCGGATCGTCAATATCAAAAAGCCCCGGCTCATACCTGCTGTATACACCGGTGGTTGAATCGGGAACCGAAAGATCTGAAGAAGCGATGTTGAACACATAAGAACCGCCGACCGCAAATCGAAAACCATAGAAAGAGGCAGTTTCGAACCGTATCCCACCGCCTGCAGCATTTGCATAATAATCGCTCAGCTCCCTGGTGTTATTGGTAGCCATAAAGAAATACCTAAAGTGCCCATTCACCTTGCCATGCCTGAAGGCAGACAGAATAGACAAGGAGTCCTTTTCGGATTTTATTTTTCCTTTATACGGCAACGGGTCTTCACTCACTTCCTGATGCTGTGCAACAACAAATGCGGGCCAGACACTCCAGAAAAGGAATATTAAAATCCGAAGATTCATATGTTGAACTTAGTAGAAGTGGTCTTACTGACCAGCGCGGATATAGCTCCAGCCTTCTTCTTGTTTCCTGACAATTTCAATAATACCAGCTTTGACAAAAGTGGCTTCAGGTATGATTTCTTCCTTCGTGACTTTTTTTTCCTTCAGGGTGTTCTCGCATACCACAAAGTCTATCCCTTTCCCTTTCAGCTCACTGACCTTGGGATGGACGATGGTCTGCCGGGTGGTGAGCATGGTTATACCCGGGCCATGACAAACCACTTCGATTTTAGAATTCGGTGCGGCAGCCAGTACGTTACCTAACTGCCTTACCAGCATCTTGTGTACGTTGGTATCGGCAGAGGTTAACTGGAACACAATTTTATGCTCTGCCATGTCAACATCTGATGATTCATGCTGAGCGGAAATCATCGCTGACATCAGCATCATGGCAGTTAACAGAAAGTAATTTTTCATTGGTATGGATTTAGCGAAATGAATAATTAACACCGGTCACTTGCGTCAGCAGTGACTGCGGGCCGTCTAATATTTTTGCTGCCTTGGGTGGTGTCGGGGTGACAGGACTATTGGCTTTCAGATAACTTCTCATCACTTCATGCAGTGTAAAGGGTGTATTGACCGGATCCTTCACGCCTTTGATTCTGCAAAGCACATCAGCAGGGTCACCATCCCGTTCACAGGCAGAGAGCGTGTATAATCTTTCCGGATCAAGTGGCTGATCACCAATGATGATACTTTGAACGCGCTTTCCTTTTTCACCAAAAGCGTTAAAGGTGATTTCCATTCCCCTGAACTTGACGACCCAGCCTCCAAATCTCTCCGCTGCATTTTTAGCAAATACATTGTTGAGTTCCTTTTCCAGCCACTCCTTTATCTGACTACCTGTAGCTTTCGCTTTGCGCACGACGCTATCGACAGGGAGCATATCAAATATAAATCCTTCTGAAATAGGAATATTACCGGTTTGATCAGGCGTTGACCTTGGCGGACAAAACCTAAAACCATTAGACAAGACGATATCCACTTCAGGCACCCGCCAGGCAAGTGCGTCAAGGATCAATGTATCAATTGTATTCTCAATCACGAAGTAACGATATAAGGGTATTGTGCTATATCCGACAACCTTGTTGATCTCTTCATCAAATGGATCTTCGTTGGATTCGATCAGCGAACTCATTTCCTTGTCGGCTTTCAAATCATCGGCACGAACTTCAACGAGTTCATAGGTGTCGCTTGTGATTTTTCCATTGACCACGGTGAGTTTCAGGCTACCGATAAAAGAACCAAAGGCACCAGGCTCGACGACTTTCGCGTACTTACATTGTATTGGTTCTCTTACACGTTCGTGCGTATCGCCACCCAGGATATAATCCACACCCTCACATTGTGGGAGATTAGCGAGATAGATTTGCTGCGACAAACCCAGGTGGGCAATGACAATCACGTAATCACAGCGCTCATCTTCCTTCAATACCGAAACATAATGAGCCAGGTTTTCCTCAGCGGGTGTATAGAGAATACCCTTACTGTAATTAGGCGACTGACGTATCGGAACCAACGGATCTGTATAGCCGAGGAATCCAATTTTCACACCCCGGACATTCCAGATATAATATGGCAGAAAAATCAATTCACCTCTTTTGCCTTCACCGAGATCATGGTACATATTAGCGCAGATTTTCGGTGCATCCAATGCTCCCAATAAAGTTTGCATATTCCGTTTACCGTAGATGACCTCCCAGTTACCCGGCAGATACAGATCGTAGCCTAGCTCGTTCAGTATTGGAACCAATGCCTTACCGGTAGTCTTGACTGAAAGTTCACTTCCCTGAAACATGTCACCGGTATCGATGATAAATGTGTCCGGATTAGATTTTCTTGCTTTCTTAAAATAGGTAGCCATCTGGGCATAGCCGCCTGTCTTCCGGAATACAGCTTTATCATTTTCCCAGAATAATTCATCATGCGGATGAACCTGGCAATGGACGTCTGTTGTCTGGAGAATATCAATTGTGTATTTTTTATCCTTCTCATACGTTGCATGGCTGCGTTTCATATCAGCAGGCAAAGAGTTGGCCAATAAAGGGGTCAATGAAGTGACTCCAGCTACCGTACCCGCAGCACCCAATGTTTTAAGAAATGATCTTCTGTTATCTGTCATGTTACTTTTGTGCTGTTGGTGGAGAAATATTCTGCTCTTTCAGGATGGGCTTAAACGGTCCAAACTTGTGTTGCTTTTCCGAAAAAGAATCTGCGTATGGGCCAAAGGGGTGGTCTACGGGTTTCTTTGCAATATCAGGCCAGTCCTTTGGTACGTTGATGTGTGGCCTGTTTTGCGAATTGACATATGCTGCCAGATCCCATGATTCCTCATCTGACAGAAGTGGGTTCTTGTGAGTGACACCTTGTGGCATATTGTACTTGATATATTTTGCAAAATTGGAAATACGGTACAAGCCGGCCCCATCATTATAGCTATGCTTCCCCCACAAGGGAGGATAGGTATACTCTGTACCATCCGCTGTCATTTGCCCCTGGCCATCCGCCTGATGACATGATACGCACTTAGCCTGGTACACTAATTTACCTTTTTCAGGATCAGCTTCGCGATCCATGTAGGCTAATTCCTTAAGTCCTGCACCATTGGGCTTGTCCCCTTTCGCAACATTTGATCCCAGGAAGTTGATATATGCCTTGATTGCCTGCATTTCCTTGCTTAATGAGTCTAATGGTTGACCATTCAGACTGCGTTCGAAACAATCATTTATCCGTTTATACAGATCCTCTGATGTGCCGCTCCTTGCCCTGAACTTTGGGTAGGTTGATGCGACCGCGGAATAATTATTTCCAAATGTTTTTGTACCTGCTTCCAAATGACAATTCTGGCAATTCATGCCATTGCTTATTTGCATGACCATACCCTTCGGACCAAGATATTTAGCGGTGTGGGCTACCAGTTCTTTACCATATGCGATTCGTGCCTTGAGTTGAATATCCTGTATCTGTGCAGGATCAGGTGCAGACCAAAATATTTCTTTTGGCAACTCTTCCCTGATGGCTACAGGTTGCCGTTTCGTGGCCAATTCCTTTTGTATTGCTTCGTATATGCCCTCCCCATAAAACAAACCCACGGGGGTTAAAATCAAAGCCGCAAGTATGAAAATGAGCAGCGCTTTCAGTTGGATAATTGCCCTGGCAATTCCGTCTACCCGTTCCTGTTGCTGATCCATATAGCGTCTCCGTATAATGGTATTAGTGAGGCAATTTTTCTCTCACATACCCATACATCCATGTACCGGCGATAGCGCTTAATAAAGTAACTGCTATCACGGTAGCCCCTGAACCAATCAAGGCAAACAAAGGTCCCGGGCATGCTCCTGTTATCGCCCAACCAAAGCCGAACAGCAGACCCCCATAGACCTGGCCTTTATTGAACTGCTTCTGATGAAACTCGATGACTTCACCATAAATCGTTTTGATGTTCAACTTCTTAATTAGTAAAACTGATATCACACCGACCATGACCGCGCTCCCGATCACCCCAAACATGTGGAATGACTGGAAGCGGAACATTTCCTGTATCCTGAACCAACTGATAATCTCTGCCTTGATAAAGACAATACCGAAGGCAATGCCTACCACCATGTATTTCAGGTTATGATACCACTTGTGCGTCAGGTGGCTCTCATTGATGCACATGGCATCAAGCGCCCTCACCTCAAATTCCTCGGCAGTTTCGATTCCGTCTATGACGATTTTATCTGTATTGATGTCTTGCATATTGTGGCGATTTTAAAGGGATAGAATAAAAGGAAGAATCCAGTTGGCCATGATGATGCCACCGACCATAAAACAACAGGTGGCAATCAAGGAGGGCCATTGGAGTGTAGAAAGTCCCATGATGGCATGCCCGCTGGTGCATCCTCCGGCATACCTTGTACCAAAACCAATCATGAAGCCCCCTATCACCATAATGATAAATCCCTTTAGGGTCAATAATGCTGACCAGTTGAATATATCCACAGGGACCATCGATTCAAAATTGGTAATGCCGTAGGTGGATAGTTCGGAAGCCAGATTTGGATGGACCTCCACAGGGTTAGGATTGGCCAGCAGGCTCACGGCCAGAAAACCGCCTAAGAGAATACCTCCTACAAAAAACAAGTTCCAGATTTCCTTGGTCCATTCGTACTTGAAAAACGGAATATTGGCCGGAATACAGGCGGCACAAATATGACGAAGGGAAGAGGAAATACCGAAGGCTTTATTCCCGATAATCAATAGGACGGGAACAGTGAGTCCGATCAGGGGCCCGGCAACATACCAGGGCCAGGGGTTTCTTAAAAAATCCAACATACTTGAAGCTCTTTTTACATTTAACTTTTCCGCACAATAATCAGCAAGGCTACCTTACACGTAAAGGCAACCTTGCTGACTTACTATTTATCTAGATAAGGAGAATCCTATTTCAACACTTTACTCTGACAGATATAATCTGTCTTCGGCAGGTTTGTCTTTGAAATAGCATTGAATCCACCTTCTACTTCTGTGAAATTCCTGTATCCACGGGCCTGGAGTATACTGGCCGCAATCATACTGCGGTATCCTCCCGCACAATGCAAGTAGAAATGCTCATTTGGATTGACATCCTTGACCCATTCGTTGATATACGCAAGTGGTTTGCTATATGCATCTTCAAGATGTTCGGCAGCATACTCGCTTTCCTTCCTGACATCCACAACGACATCTTTACCAATCTTCACTTTCTCAGCAAACTCATCCGCGGAGATTCGTTTGATAGTATCCACTTCAAGTCCAGCCTTGACCCAACTTTCAAAACCACCCTTGAGGTGTCCCAACACATTATCAAATCCAACGCGGCTCAATCGGGTCACTGTCTCTGCCTCTTTTCCTACTTCTGCTATCAATAGGATCGGCTGCTTTACATCCACGATCAGGGCACCCACCCATGGAGCAAACTCTCCGTTGAGTGCGATATTGATTGACTGGGGAATGTATCCTTTGGCGACCTCAGCATTGTTTCGTGTATCGAGCAACAATGCACCTGATTCTTCAGCAGCCACTTCAAACTCTTTGGCTGTCAAAGCACGCATACCATTGTTCAGCACATTGTCAAAACTTTCATAGCCTTGCTTGTTCATGGCTACGTTCATACCGAAATATGCCGGAGGAGGCAGTAATCCATCTGTCACTTCCTTTATAAATTCAGCTTCTGTCATATTGGCCCTCAATGCATAATTAAATTGCTTTTGATTGCCGATGGTGGAAACTGTTTCCTTACTCATATTCTTACCACAGGCACTTCCGGCGCCATGTGCCGGGTATACAATCACATCGTCCGGCAGGGTCATGATTTTATCGCGTAAAGAATGGAAAAGGGTACCGGCGAGTTTTTCCATGGTCATATTAGCTGCCTTTTGAGCAAGGTCAGGACGCCCAACATCTCCAAT
>DATHZY010000052.1:0-8353 GCA_035458325.1 Saprospiraceae bacterium
GCTTGTCACCTGTCCAGCCGGTATAATCGATCTGGCTGAAGTCGATGGTCTTGAGCACCTTTGGTGTAAACTTATTGCCCTTGTTGATGACCACTTCACCATAGATGGATTTCACACCATTGGATGACTGGCCTTTGATCAACACAGACAATTTATCAATCAAAAGTGTCTTGAGTTCATTGATTGCTACTGAATGTTTGTCATCGAGCTGATCGATCAGCTTCTTCTCTTGTGCTTTCTGGAATTTATCTTTCTTGGCACGAGCAAATAACTGCTTGTCGATCACGACACCATCGGTAGACGGCGGTGCAGTAAATGATGCGTCTTTAACATCACCTGCCTTATCACCAAAAATCGCCCTGAGGAGTTTTTCTTCCGGTGTAGGATCCGTCTCTCCCTTCGGTGTAATCTTACCGATGAGGATATCACCTTCTTTCACACCAGCACCTACACGGATGATACCGTTCTCATCAAGGTCCTTGGTAGCTTCCTCACTTACGTTTGGAATGTCATTGGTCAATTCTTCTTCACCCAGCTTTGTATCCCGTACTTCGAGTTCAAAACTTTCGATGTGCACCGAGGTAAAGATGTCCTCTTTTACAATCCGCTCAGATACCACGATAGCATCCTCAAAGTTGTAACCCTTCCATGGCATGAAAGCCACCTTGAGGTTTTGACCGAGAGCTAACTCTCCCTTCTCAGTTGCATATCCATCGCAAAGGATGGTACCTTCTTTCACCCTGTCGCCTTTCTTCACGATCGGTTTCAGGTTGATACAGGTACCCTGGTTGGTGCGCTGGAATTTGGTGAGGTAATATGTTTTCAGATCATCTTCAAAGCTGACCAATTGATCTTCTTCAGAACGGTCATATTTGATCGTAATCCTGGTTGCATCGACATACTGAACAGCGCCCGGGCCTTCAGCATTGATCAGCATCCGACTGTCAAGAGCCACCTTAGCTTCAAGACCTGTTCCAACGATTGGTGAAGCAGGTTTGATCAAAGGCACTGCCTGACGTTGCATGTTTGATCCCATCAACGCACGGTTAGCATCATCGTTTTCAAGGAAAGGAATCAGGGATGCGGATACACCAACAATCTGGTTTGGCGCAACGTCCATGTATTCAATTTCCTCTGGGCCCAGCATTGGAAAATCTCCATGCTCCCTTGACTTGATCCTGTCGGTCATAAACAGACCGGATTTATCAATCGGGGTATTGGCCTGAGCAATTTTCAGGTAATCCTCTCCTTCAGCGGTGAGGTATTCTGCATTGCCCTTCAACACGACCTTGCCTTCCGAAACACGCCTGTATGGTGTTTCGAGGAAGCCCATCTTGTTGATCTTGGCATGTACGCAGAGTGTAGAGATCAGACCGATGTTTGGTCCTTCTGGTGTCTCAATAGTACAAAGGCGACCATAATGCGAATAGTGTACGTCCCGGACCTCAAAACCTGCGCGCTCACGTGAGAGACCGCCTGGGCCGAGGGCTGAAATCCTGCGCTTGTGCGTAATCTCAGACAACGGATTAGTCTGGTCAAGGAACTGTGACAACTGACTTGTTCCGAAAAACGAGTTGATCACAGAAGAAAGGGTACGTGCATTGATCAGGTCAATGGGGGTGAAGACTTCGTTGTCACGTACATTCATACGTTCGCGGATCGTCCTGGCCATTCTCGCAAGACCTACACCAAACTGTGCATATAATTGCTCGCCTACCGTTCTTACCCTTCTGTTGGAAAGGTGGTCAATATCATCCAACTCAGCCTTCTGGTTGGTGAGGCTCACAAGGTATTTAACAATGGAGATAATATCCTCCTTGGTAAGCACCAGTGTTTCCTTATCGATATTGATATCCAGCTTCCTGTTGATTTTATATCGGCCTACGTCACCAAGGTTGTATCTCTTGTCGGAGAAGAACAACTTATCGATGATACCGCGGGCTGTCTCTTCATCAGGAGGATCTGATCCCCTGAGCTGACGGTATATGTATTGCACCGCCTCCATTTCGGAGCTGGTGGGATCTTTCTGAAGGGTATTATAGATGATCGAATAATCTTCACCTATATCCTCACGCTGAAGGATGATCGTTGACTCATTGGCTTCGAGGATCATGTCGATATGATCTTCATCAATGATGACGTCACGCTCAAGGATGATTTCGTTACGTTCGATGGTCACCACTTCCGCTGTGTCCTCATCCACGAAATCTTCTGTCCATTTACGCAGGATACGGGCCGCGAGTTTCCTGCCGATCGCTTTCTTCAAGGCAGCCTTGTTCACCTTGACTTCTTCAGCCAATTCAAACAAGCTCAGGATTTCGCGATCAGAGTCAAAGCCGATAGCTCTCAATAAGGTGGTGACAGGGAATTTCTTCTTCCTGTCGATATAGGCATACATGACATTGTTGATGTCTGTAGCAAATTCCATCCATGCACCTTTGAAAGGAATGACACGGGCGGAATAGATTTTCGTACCGTTGGGGTGAAAGGACTGGCTGAAGAATACACCCGGTGATCTGTGGAGCTGGGAAACAATGACACGCTCAGCGCCATTGATCACAAAGGTTCCCTTTGGTGTCATGTAGGGGATGTTTCCGAGGAATACATCCTGTACGATGGTTTCAAAGTCAATATGCTCCTCATCATTACAGCTCAACCTGAGTTTGGCCTTGAGTGGCACGCTGTATGTCAATCCACGGTGCATACACTCCTCGATCTTGTAGCGGGGAGGATCGATAAAGTAGTCAAGGAATTCCAATACGAAGATGCTCCTGGCATCAGAGATTGGAAAGTTTTCCTGGAATACTTTGTAGAGTCCTTCACTGTTCCTGTTTTCAGGCGTAGTTTCCAACTGGAAAAACTCCTGGAATGATTTCAACTGGATTTCCAGGAAGTCCGGGTATTGGGTATTGAGGTCAATTTTTCCAAAATTGACCCTTTCTTTTGTATGGGATTTAACAACAGCGTTACCGGCCATGGATGGTTACGATTTAGGATGAAAACTCTCTTGAGCCAAATTCAAGCTGACATAAATAGCTGAGCCGGAAGATGGAATACACCTTCCGGCCGAGCCTTGTATGAATACAATGGAATATCTCAAAGATGCACCTTTAGTTTTGGTGATATCAGTTTAAGATGAAGTAATACAGGGGCTCCCCCCTTCGACATGCTTATTATTTAAGCTCCACTTCTGCACCGGCTGCCTCGAGAGCTGCCTTTACAGAATTGGCTTCGTCCTTAGGAGCACCTTGCTTCAGCATTGCAGGAGCACCGTCTACCAGGTCTTTAGCTTCTTTAAGGCCAAGTCCGAGTAATGTCTTTACTTCCTTCACTACCTGTAGTTTGTTGCCACCAGCATTCTTCAAAAAGATATCGAATTCTGTCTTTTCAGCAGGAGCTGCTGCAGCACCACCTCCGGCACTTGGAGCGGCTACAGCTACTGCAGCTGCAGCAGGTTCGATACCGTAATCAGATTTCAGAATGTTAGCCAGTTCAGAAACCTCTTTTACGGTAAGGTTTACTAACTGTTCGGCCAATGATTTAACGTCTGCCATGTTTTTGTTTTTTTAAAGTAATTGTCAAAATTGGATTAATATGGTTGAAAACTTGGAAGCCTTAGGATGCACGCTCCTCGAGGGTCTTGACCAATCCTGCGATCGTACTGCCACCTGACTTGAGGGCAGAGATAACGTTCTTGGCCGGAGACTGGAGAAGCATGATGATGTCACCAACGAGTTCTTCTTTAGACTTGAGCGCAATCAATGTGTCAAGGTGCTCATCACCAAAGAAAACATCACTGTCTATATATGCTGCTTTTAATACAGGCTTTTTACCGTCCTTACGAAACTCCTTGATGAGTTTGGCCGGCGCATTGGCTGTTTCCGTCAGCATGATCGCTGTCGGACCTTCCAGTGCGGCGTAAACAGGTGCAAATCCACGCTCATCGCCTAAACTCTCCATGGCTTTACGCGCCAGGGTGTTCTTGACCACCGTCATCTCAATACCCTGCTGGAAACACATCCGGCGGAGTTTGTTGACTTGCGCCACTGTCATGGCTGATGCATCTGTAAAATATATAAAGGAACTGTTGTCGAATTTCTCGCGCAACTCCTGAATGACCTGATTTTTTTCTTGTTTGTTCATCGTACTATGGTTTTAGATGATCTGCTCGTTAGGAATGCCGATATGGATTAAACAACTTTAGGATCTACGTTGATACCCGGACTCATGGTAGAAGCCACGGAGATCGTCCGCATGTAGGTGCCTTTGGCACTGCTTGGTTTCAACCGCTGAATCGTATGCAGGAGTTCAAGCGCATTTTCCTGCAGTTTTTCTGCCGTAAATGACACCCGACCTACAGGCGAATGGATGATTCCAAATTTATCTACGCGGAAAGCGATTTTACCAGCTTTTACTTCCTGAACAGCACCTGCGATATCCATGGTTACTGTACCGGATTTAGGGTTTGGCATCAATCCTCTTGGACCAAGGATTCTACCAACTTTACCTACCTGAGCCATCACCGAAGGCATAGCGACGATGACATCGATGCCTGTCCATCCTTCCTGGATCTTAGTGATATACTCATCCAATCCTGCAAAATCCGCACCGGCACCGAGCGCCTCCTGAACTTTGTCAGGGGTACAGAGCACAAGTACTTTCTTTGTCTTACCGGTTCCGTGAGGAAGACTTACCGTTCCACGGATAGCCTGGTCGGCTTTCCTTGGATCCACACCCAGGCGGATATGGAGATCTACTGAAGAGTCAAATTTGGTTACATTGACTTCTTTCACAAGCTTCATGGCCTCGGTGAGATCATAAAGTTTGTTGCTATCGACTTTCTTGACAGCGATAGCCATTTTTTTGCTAAGCTTAGCCATTCAAAATTGTTTTAAAGGTTTTGGCGCAACCCATTGCATATGCAGGGTTACTCCCTTTTAGATAAATGATTTCTTATGGTCACACGCTCAACTTTCTGAACGTGGTTCTATTCAACCTACTATTATACCTTCGCAACGATTCCTTCCGGAGGTGTCCCGGTGACGGTCAGTCCCATACTTCTAGCTGTTCCGGCTACCATGCTGATAGCAGAAGTCAGGGAAAAAGCGTTAAGGTCAGCCATCTTATCCTGTGCGATGGTGGTCACCTGATCCCAGGTTACAGAGCCAACCTTCTTACGGTTTGGTTCAGCTGAGCCAGATTTGATTTTCGATGCTTCCAGCAATTGTACTGCTGCAGGGACTGTCTTGAGTTCAAACTCAAAAGATTTATCCTTGTAAACTGTGATAATCACTGGAACAAGTTTGCCTGGAGTATCCTGGGTACGTGCATTAAAACGCTTGCAGAATTCCATGATGTTGACACCCTTGGAACCTAATGCCGGGCCTACAGGAGGGGCTGGATTAGCAGCGCCGCCCTTTACCTGCAATTTGATGAATGTTTCTATTTCCTTTGCCATAATTGACTTCAGATATTAATGTCTAATTAACTGATTATTAAGATGTTTTCTCAACCTGCATAAAGTTGAGCTCCACCTCTGTTCCCCTGCCGAAGATCTTAACGATTACTTTTAATTTCTTCTTCTCTTCATTGATCTCCTTGATGTCTCCAACGAAATCGTTGAAAGGTCCATCGATAATCTTGACCATTTCTCCTTCGATAAATGGCTCTACCATGGATTCCACCAAACCTTGCGAATCATCCACCTTGCCGAGCATTCGGTTGGCCTCACTCTCCTGCATGGGGATCGGAGACTGGCGGCCAAGGAAATGAATCACATTTGGCATATTGGAAATACCTTGAACAATCTCTGCTGAGAATCGTTCAGGATCCGCTTCAAGCAAAATATATCCCGGGAGGATATTCCTGTCAAGGATGACCTTCTTCCCGTTACGGATTTTATATACTTTTTCTGAAGGCACGAGCACCTGGGTGACGACATCGTCCCAGCCTGCTCTTTTGATCTCCAGTTCGATGCGCTCCTTGATCTTGCGCTCCTTACCGGAAATCACACGTAATGAATACCACTTTTTGCCTTCAGACATTTTGTGCTGAATTATATATTATAAAGTAGGCTGGTCAATTGCTTGCTGAATGCATCCATCAGGAGTACGATCAGGGCAATAATCAATGAACCCACTAAAACAACTCTGGTACTTCCCAGGAGATTTGCCCACGTAGGCCAGGTCACTTTGTTGACCAGCTCGTTGTAACTCTCGATGAGATATAATTTAATCTGTTCCATCGTCTTTTATTGCTTCTAAAAATTCCGCTCAACTTCAAATTCAACGGTCTACTTGATCATTGGCAGGGAAGACAGGAATTGAACCCGCAGCCTACGGTTTTGGAGACCGCCGCTCTACCAATTGAGCTACTTCCCTATACACATTTATATCCGGTCCGATCGGTTTAAGCTCCTTCCTGATATAAAAGGGATTATTGAAAGAATCCGGCAGGTAAATTTCCCTTTGGCAACTTACCTGCCGGAACTGTAATCAGTATTCTGTAATTAACGCTACTAGTCGAGAATTTCTGTCACCTGACCGGCACCTACGGTACGTCCTCCTTCGCGGATAGCGAAACGAAGACCTTTCTCCATGGCGATCGTGTTGATCAGGGTTACTTCCAGTGCAACGTTGTCACCTGGCATCACCATTTCAACACCTTCAGGTAATTTGCAATCACCTGTTACGTCAGTTGTACGGAAATAAAACTGTGGACGGTAACCATTGAAAAATGGTGTATGACGGCCACCTTCATCCTTGCCAAGTACGTAAACTTCGCACTTGAATTTCTTATGTGGCTTAACAGAATCCGGCTTGCAGATAACCATACCACGGTGGATCTGGTCCTTTTCAATACCTCTGAGGAGCAGACCGGCATTATCACCAGCTTCACCTCTGTCAAGGATCTTACGGAACATTTCAACTCCGGTTACGGTAGAGGTAAGAGGTTTTTCACCTTCTTTCATCATACCGATGATCTGAACTGTGTCACCTGTGTTGATCACACCGCGCTCGATACGACCTGTAGCCACTGTACCACGACCTGTGATAGAGAATACGTCCTCTACAGGCATAAGGAATGGCTTGTCGATTTCACGAACCGGATTTGGAATCTGGCTGTCCACTGCATCCATCAATTCCTTGATAGAAGCAACGCCATTGGCTTCACCTTCCAGTGCTTTCAATGCAGATCCCTTGATGATCGCAGAATGATTGCCGTCAAAGCCGTATTGCTCAAGAAGTTCACGAACTTCCATTTCAACAAGCTCTAGCATTTCTGCATCATCGACCAGGTCTACCTTGTTCATAAATACTACGATCTTAGGTACCCCTACCTGACGGGCAAGCAGGATGTGCTCGCGGGTCTGAGGCATAGGTCCATCCGTGGCGGCAACTACAAGGATAGCACCATCCATCTGAGCCGCACCTGTAACCATGTTCTTCACATAGTCAGCGTGGCCTGGACAATCCACGTGTGCATAGTGACGGGCTACCGTCTCATACTCCACGTGAGCTGTATTGATTGTAATACCTCTTTCTTTTTCTTCTGGAGCAGCATCGATAGAATCGTATGATGCTTTCTTAGCCAAACCCATGTCCGACAGTACGGAGGTAATAGCCGCTGTGAGGGTCGTCTTCCCGTGATCTACGTGACCAATAGTACCGATGTTTACGTGAGGCTTGGTCCGCTGAAAGGTTTCTTTTGCCATTGATGTTGTTTTTAAAAGATATTAATTAACGAAATACTGATTCCTGATTATACTATGTTACTTGTGGTGATAAGCGTCTGAGCCAATGAAGGGAATTGAACCCTTGACCCCTTCCTTACCATGGAAGTGCTCTACCCCTGAGCTACATCGGCTGATACCACAACCTTCGTCGCGGTATAAGTGAGCGGGCGAAGAGACTCGAACCCTCGACCCTCAGCTTGGAAGGCTGATGCTCTACCAACTGAGCTACGCCCGCACATTCATTCTTTTCAAATCATACCCTGTGTTTCCATCCACAAGGCAAAACCGTGAAAGCCAATCTGCTCAAATCTGAACATTCGCAAGCACTCCGAATTGTGGGGGTGATAGGACTCGAACCTATTCAGTCAGAGACACCAGATTTACAGTCTGGCCCGGCTCTCCAACTCCGGCGCACCCCCTCACAATTTTGTGTTTCCTTCCCTGCCTGAAGACGGTTGAGCCAGTAGAGGGACTCGAACCCCCGACCAGCTGATTACAAATCAGCTGCTCTACCAACTGAGCTACACTGGCTTATGAAAAAAGTCTTGTAGCCCTCCTGGTGAATCCCAAAGAGCTTACCTGATCTTTCAGCGTCTACGATTAAATGAACCCTAAAAT
>DATHZY010000053.1:0-3672 GCA_035458325.1 Saprospiraceae bacterium
AGGTGCGTCGCAATAAAGTCAGGATCCTTTTTTACTTCGTCCCTGATAAAATAGAGGATAGCTGTCTTGATGCCACTAAAACTGAAATCAAGGCCATCTACCTGAGGAATAGGGAACGGATATACTGGATTTCCCTCTCTGGCCAGCTTATCGATTAGCGGTCCCGCCGGATATGGAAGTCCCAGGATTTTTCCTGATTTGTCAAACGCTTCACCCGCTGCATCATCAATCGTCTGGCCCAGCACTTCCATGTCCGTTCCGCTTTTCACCAGCACAATCTGCGTATGTCC
The DNA here is from genome assembly GCA_035458325.1 of Saprospiraceae bacterium. Lineage (GTDB taxonomy): Bacteria > Bacteroidota > Bacteroidia > Chitinophagales > Saprospiraceae > Opimibacter. The sequence continues at coordinate 291 of DATHZY010000053.1, forward strand.
ACCCGAGACAGTGAGGCATATGAAAGGAAAGGGAGGGCGTGGTTCATCAATAAAATGCGATAAAACATGGGCACGCATGTGGTTGACAGAAATAAAGGGTATCCCTAAGCTTAATGCCATCGCTTTGGCGTAACTCAATCCCACAGTCAGGGATCCCATCAGCCCCGGACCTGCTGTACATGCGATTCCATCCAGTTGAGAAACGGATACTCCGGCTTTTTGCAGGGCGGCATCCACCACAAGTGAAATATTCTCCTGGTGCATCCGGCTAGCCACTTCGGGGACAATACCTCCATACTGTGCGTGAATCGCCTGGCTGGCTATGATATTGCTCAGCATCAAGCCATCACACATGACAGCGGCCGATGTATCATCACACGATGACTCAATGGCCAATAAACATGCTTTGCCTTCCATCATCCTGCAAAAGTAAAAATTATGATGAAGGGTCATGCTGAGCCCTAGGGCTCAGCATGACCCTTCTCTCTGTAGTCTGATTTTCCTTATCATTGTTGGCTCGTTTTTTGGAAAGAAGAGTTGAATGAACCTATCCTGATGTCTGATCTGGTAAACCCACCTGAACTAATCATTTCCTTGTCCCGGGATAAGGTAGGGGTTCACCTATCAGGAAAACCCCAATCAGGAAGGGTAGAGTGGAAATCCAGCTTTCCGGTAGTGGGTGGTTTTTTGGAAGACCAGATCTCAAATGCCTTAGACACAGCCCTGTATCTCAATCCTTCCCTGATAGACCAGTTCTACGATGTCTCGGTTGTGGTAGTGGACATGCCAAATGTCTGTGTTCCCCAGTTTTATGCAGGAAATGGGATGCTGCCTGAAATAGCGGGTCGCTATCTCAGGGTACGGTCCGGGGATAGCTTATCCTCCGATTTCCTTTCCGGTGATATCGCCATAGCTTATTGTGTGCCGTCCGGGACCCTCAATGTGATCAGGGAATATTACTCCAATTCAGACCAGGTTCACCTTACTTCTGTTTTGTGGCATGCAGTTCATCAGTTCTCAACCCCGGCGATAGACCTGCACTCACGGCTGTTTTATTTTGTGACGGGTAACTCATTGATCATCATCGGTGAGGCGGGCGGTAAAATGACTTTTTCAAAATCCTTTTATATCCAGGATCAAGGAGATGTCGCTTACTATTCCATCGCCTGTGCCAGAATGTTGAAGCCTACAGAGAACTGGTGGTTGACTATTAAGGATGAAGAGGGTACATATGAAATGCCTGGAGAAACCTATTTCAGGATACATCAGCATCTTGCACTCCCTGACCTGCCTACCTTGATTGCTACACACAGGTCATGCGGATCATAGGTGGTCAATGGCGGGGCAGGCGAATTCAGATTCCATCAAAAAACTGGCCGGTAAGACCGACAACCGATTTTGCCCGTGAAGCATTATTCAACATCCTGGATAACCGGCTGGATTATGAGCACGCCGCAGCGCTTGACCTGTTTGGTGGCACAGGTATACATTGCATGGAGTTAGCATCCCGGGGATGCCTCGATATCACTTATGTTGACAGATACAGGGAAAGTGTAAGGTTTATGCGCGCTTTCGCCAGGGAATGGGATATTCCCCTGGAAGTAATCCAGAGTGATGTATTCAGGTTTATCAAGGAAGCCCACCGGCAATGGGACTACATATTCGCTGACCCACCTTATGACATGAAGGGGCTGGAAACCATGCCAGGACTCATTCTTGAAGCCGGTTTACTGAAGCCTCAGGGCTTTTTTGTGCTGGAACATATCGCTACCAAAACTTTTGACAAAACACCCGGTTTCATGGAAGCCAGGCACTATGGTCAAAGTGTATTCAGCTTTTTTGGCGCAGGATCGTAACTTTGCCCCCCTTACATGAAAGACATTACCAGAGAAATTGAAACAGCAGCTGCAGAGGCAGTGAAGGAAATCTACCAGGTGGATCTGTCCCCCGGTGATTTCCTGGTGACATCTACTAAGAAAGAACACAAGGGAGATTATACCCTGGTGACTTTTGCAGTGTCCAAGACTTTACGTCAGGCTCCAAATCTGATTGCTGCTGCTATCGGCGAGCACATGCAACGCACCAGATCATGGGTGAGTAGCACCGAGGTACTCCAGGGTTTTCTAAACATATCACTGAGCACGGAATATTGGACTTCTGTGATGGATGAATTCAAGGCTAATCCCGATTTCTGGAAGCCAGTCCATGCGCAGGAGAAAGTACTCGTGGAATTTGCTTCTCCGAATACAAACAAACCGCTCCACCTGGGACACATCAGGAATATCCTCCTTGGATGGTCGACGTATAAGATACTTTCAGCCTGTGGCCATGATGTTCATCGTGTGCAGATCGTCAACGACCGCGGTATTGCTATTTGCAAGAGTATGCTGGCGTGGCAGCAGTTTGGAGAAGGTGTGACCCCGGAAAAGGCGGGATTGAAAAGTGATCATTTCGTTGGAGATTGGTATGTACGGTTTGAAAAGAAGTTTGTCGAAGAGTATAAAGCCTGGCAATCATCCGGAGAAGCGAAAGAACTTTTTGATAATCGAAAAGATAAGGAACTCTCGGAAGCAGACTTTTTTAAGGCGTATAAAAACAACTACTTTAATACTTCGAGCAAGCTGGGTAAAGATGCCCGTGACCTTCTGCTCAAGTGGGAAGCACACGACCAGGATACCCTGGATTTATGGCGCAAAATGAATGGTTGGGTGTATCAGGGATTTAACGAGACCTATAAGAATCTTGGTGTTGAGTTTGATAAGCTTTATTTTGAAAGTGATACCTATTTGCTGGGTAAGGACCTGATTGAAGATGGATTAAAACGTGAAGTATTTTATAAGAAGGATGACGGAAGTGTATGGGTTGATCTGACGGAGTTTGGATTGGATCATAAACTACTCTTGCGTAGCGACGGTACTTCAGTATATATGACCCAGGACCTGGGCACTGCGCAGAAACGATATGAGGAATTTGGAGCACAGCGAATGGTCTACGTTGTAGCCGATGAACAGAATTATCACTTCCAGGCCCTCTTTGCAATTATGGCAAAGCTTGGGGCACCTTATGCCAAAGGCCTGTACCATCTTTCCTATGGAATGGTGGATCTGCCGGAAGGTAAAATGAAGTCAAGGGAGGGAACTGTCATTGATGCAGATGACCTGATGGCCGATGTCATTGAAGAGGCGCGAATTGCAGCTGCTGACCGGGAAATGAAGGATCCGGAAGTGATCAGGCGGATCGGAATGGCAGCCCTGAAATTCTTTATTATCAAAGTGGATCCACGAAAGCGGATGACCTTTGATCCAAAAGCTTCCGTTGACCTCCAGGGACAAACCGGACCCTACATCCAGAATGCCTATGTACGGATCCAATCTATCCTGCG
>DATHZY010000054.1:0-4503 GCA_035458325.1 Saprospiraceae bacterium
ATTGAGATGGAAGGCATTGACACCAATATGTATGATGGCGATGGGGGTAACAACATTGCCTTACAACTCGTCATGGATGCATTAAAACTACAACCCTGCAGACCCGGTTTTGTAGACGGACGCGATGCCATCCTGCTGGCCGATGAACTGAACTACGGAGGACGTCATTACTGTGCTATCTGGGATGCATTTGCCGGTCGTGGCCTCGGTGTTGATGCAGATCAGGGAAGCTCGGCCATCTACAATGATGGTACCGCATCATTTACAGTGCCGTATGGTGTGCGTATAGACAATTCGACAAATGAAATCGTTGCAACCGAAGGCCAGGAAGTCACCGTGACAGTCAAGGCTACTTGTGAATGCCAAAACCTAAGTGATGTGGAAATTGCAGATGTGCTCTCCGAAGACATCCTTTATGTTCCGGGCTCAGGAGGTATGCTCAGTGGAAATATGGTGATGTTCAGTGCAGATACCATGGAGGTCATGGACTCTTTGTTATTTACCTATCACGCGATTGTCAAGCCTTGTACCGCAACAGAGACAGACACCTTGTCATCCGATAATGCAGAAGGTCCGGATCAGTTCCACAGCGTACAACTGTCGGGTAATCCTATCAAGGAATGGGTAAAGAATACCACACAAGCTGTGAGCCCCACCCGATCCTGGTATGCGCTTGATTATACAACTGCATCTGATTATGTGCTTTTGCTGAATAATGATGTCTCCCTCACGGGTGGCCCTATTGAGATTACCTTCTATCATCGCTATCAGACACAAGCTAATTTTGACGGTGGTGTTGTTGAGTATTCCTTCAATGGGGGCTCCACCTGGACAGATGCAGGCCGGAATTTTATTGAAAATGGATATCCGGGTTCTATCAGCAACAATGCCGGAACCGTCTTAGCAGGTAAACGGGCCTTTTCCGGAACCAGTGATTTGCAATTTGATACGGTAGGTTTCGTCCAAAGCACGATCCTACTTACCCCTGGAGCCAGTGACTCATTACTCCTGCGATTTCGGTTTGTCACTAACTCAGCTACCGGCGGTGGTGGGATCAATGGCTGGTATGTTGACAATATTTTGATCAAACAGTTCTCAGGCGTCACTAACCAGACTCGTGTCACGATAGATGGAGTATTTGAAGACAGCACGTATTATAGTGTTCAGACAAAAATCTTCGAGGGTGATATGTTGTATGTAGATCAAACCGCCTCAGGCAATCTCGGTGGACAATCATGGGCGGATGCTTCGCATGAATTATCAGTTGCCCTTGGACTTGCTGGTTGCCGCAGTGTGGACAGTATTTTAGTCGCCCAGGGTAACTATCTGCCCAATCTCATCAATGACCGGCAAGGCTCCTTCAACATACCTGATAGCACCTCCGTCTTTGGCGGGTTTCCTGCGGGTGGCAGTCTTTTTGAATTGCGTGATCCGGTGACGTATACCACACGGCTCTCCGGGGACCTTGGTGCTATCAACAACATCGCGGACAATGCATATCATGTAGTCCGTATTGATTCCGCTGCTCACGAAGCACTGCTGGATGGTGTCACCATCAGCCATGGCAATGCGAATGGTACAGGAGATAATCGTGAAGGGGCTGCTGTATTTTGCCTTGGCGACCTGTCCTTGCATAACGTCACCATTAGCAATAACACCGGCTTGTCTGACGGTCAACTGATCCGGATTCGAAATGCGGCGGCACATCTTCATTTGACAGACTGCACGCTGTATGGACCTGCCGATGGTTTTGTAAAAGTCTTAAATACCAACGCCGGCAATGTGACTATTTCAGGAAATACTGAATTTCGGAAGGAATAATTTAGAGTGAAAAGTGAAGAGTGAAGAGTGAAAAATGAAAGAGGCGAAGGCTGAGGCGAAGGCGAAGCTTGATATGAAGCCCTGAAGGGGCGCAAGAGTAGGAAGGGGGTTCAGCCCCTGACTTAAGGAATGAAGAGTGATGCTTCGACCTGCTGGCGCTCAGCCATGGTTCGACCTGCTTTACACATCCTTGGGCTACAGCTCACCAACCGTGTGCTACAGCTCAGCAACCAAGTGAAAAAAGAAATAGCTACAATTATAAACATGTCACAACGTCCCAGACTTCAAATACCCCTCACTGCACCTGACAGGATAATAGAAGCAGCAGGATGGGTTTGCTTAGCTGCGCTGTGGGCCATGACGCTCTATGCGTATGGAAACCTGCCAGAAACGATTCCCACGCACTTTGGGGTTGGCGGAGAAGTGGATGATTACGGAAGCAAAATGACCTTATTTTTCTTGCCGGTGATCGGTACGATCCTCTTTATCGGACTCACGGTGCTCAATAACTATCCGCATATATTCAATTACCCTGCTGATATCACCCCGGAGAATGCGCTCAGTCAATACACCAATGCGACCCGGATGATACGGATGATAAAATTTTCAATCACGTTTATTTCCCTGGTCATCGTCTATATGATTTACAATGCTGTCATCACCGGCTCGGGAAGACTTGGCTCTGCCTTTGTACCGATCCTGGTCGTGGTGCTTGTGATTCCATTAGCCTATTTCACGATCAGGGCCATCAGGGGAAAATAATCAACGGATACCCACAAAAATGAGATTAATTAAATATGCTCTACATCACGCAACTGATCTACATTCGCGAAGGCCAGGAAGGAGTCTTCCATCAATTTGAGGATATCGCGATCCCCATCATCAGCAATTACAATGGCAGGCTTTTACTGAGAGTCAGACCTGGTGAAGATGCAATTGTGTCATCTATGATGGACCACCCCTATGAAATCCACCTGGTGGAATTTGATAGCCCCCAGGATTTTGAAAACTTCATGAAAGATGAAGAACGAAAACAATTCCTGCACCTCAAGGAACAATCCATCAAGGCTTCTCTCCTTATTATGGGAGAAAAACTTTAATAAAAGGTAAATAGCTACCTGGCTGGCCATTGCGTATTTCTCCTACTTGTAAAATTCTCCTTCATTCGATTAACTTAGGGTCGACAAACCATGCCCTATCCATTATTTTATTAAAATAGCTGTACATCATGTTCGGAATAAATCACATCAAGTTTGACTCTATGACCTACGTTCTTCATTTTAAAAATGGGAATATTCATCGGGAAGGTCGTGGATTATCCTTTTTTTATTTTTCGCCCAATAGTTCAATTGCTGCCATTCCGATGGGGAGCAATGATTTACCCTTCATCTTTAATGAATCTACTAACGACTATCAGACCGTCAATATCCAGGGTCAGATCAGTTATAAAATCAGCAATCCTAAAATACTGGCCGATGTGCTGGACTTTACGGTCGACGACCTAGGCCAGTACAAGAAAAACGATATTGAAAAACTCAATCAGCGCATCATCAACGAAGCGCAGACGGCTACCTCTTCGTTCATCCATGAGATCAAACTCAAAGATGCTATCCGCTCCGCCAAAGCCATAGAAGGTAAAATCCTGGAGGGGCTGAGAGCCTCACAAGCCATCGGCATGTTGGGCATCGAAATCCTGGGTGCCAATATCCTCGGTGTGCGCGCTACGCCTGAAATGGCCAGGGCCCTGGAAACAGAAACACGCGAAAAGCTACAACAGGAAGCAGACCAGGCGATCTATGAGCGAAGGAATTTTGCTGTCGAACAAGAACGGATCATCAAGGAAACAGAATTGAATACTGAAATTGCTGTTGAAGAAAAACAAAAACAGATCGCGGAAAAGAAAATGGAAACGGAAGTACAGCAAGCTGCCAATGCGCGCAAATTACGCGAAATGAAACTGGAAGCGGATATTGCTGTCGAAAATCAACGAAAACAATTCATCACCCAAAAGGCCGAAAATGACCGTAAGGAAGCCGATTCAAAAGGCTATGCACTCGAGACCACGCTGAAGCCCTACAAAGACATGGATTGGAAGATACTGACGGCCCTGGGCCATAATACGGATCCGAGATTAAACATTTCATTAGCCTTTAGGGAACTGGCGGAAAATGCGGATAAAATCGGAAATCTCAATATCAGCCCCGAACTCCTGGATTCGATCCTCCGTGAAAAGAGTGAGCCCAAACGATGAACATTGAATATGCCATTATTGTAAAAAATAAAACCCGGCTTGAAGCCCTGATTGAACGTTTCAACACCAAGGCCCAAGCGAAGTTTTACATTGAAAGCCTCGGTGGCCATTTTGAAGATTATGCTGTCGAGCATGAAATGTTTCATCGATCACTGGAGTCTTTGCAGACACAACTTTCCAGGATCATAAAAAACAAAATTGTCGAAAGGCTCTACCTTCCCTCCTTTCTGTTTTCTGAAAAAAATGTAATCATCGTCATTGGCCAGGATGGGCTGGTAGCCAATACGGCTAAATATTCAGGAGGCTGTCCGATCATCGCGGTCAACCCGGATAAGGCAAGATATGATGGCATCCTGCTACCTTTTGATACCTCTGATTTTATATCGGGAGTTGAACAGGTCATGGACCAATCCTTTCATTCAAGAACCATG
>DATHZY010000055.1:0-2403 GCA_035458325.1 Saprospiraceae bacterium
GTTGCCTATCGTCTTTAAAGCGCCTGTATAGTGCGAGCCGGTCTTGAAGTACATCTCGGACATGATTCCGGTGTTCAGGTTTGTCGTGTTATCCAGTTTGAATAGTGTGGAAGTATTGCTTGATACATGGAGTGTATGGTCTGGGGACAATGTTCCAATACCTACGTCCTGGGCTTTGGCCTCAATTACGAGAACCAAAGGCACAAAAAGAATGAGGAAGTGAAGGGGAGTTGAAATCTTTTTCATTTGGGTTATGCGGTTATTCGGCATCAAAAGTGTGCTTTCAGCATGGAGCCTGCTATAGTCACTAAGCAGGCGGGCTAACAAGTTGAGTATTCGGCATTGAAATTTTAGTTAGAAAAAACTGAAAATCGCTGACCCCAGATTTGCCTTGGGCATTCATCCCCGGGGCTTTTGCAGGTCTGCCTTAGATTGACTATTTTGAGTTGCGAAATACAGCCATTCCCCAAAATGCGAGCTAAGTTTCTTATACTCATTTTGTTTCCACTTGCCATGGTCAGTTTGCAGGCGCAGCACTTTTATGGCAATGTCGGCAGCACACCAGGGGCTATATTTAACATTAACATGGATTGTCAATGCGAAGACTGCATCGAGTTTGAATATGTTGGCCAGCCGGCGGATTATATGCAGTTTGGGTTTTCTATAACGCCGGATGGAAGTTTATATGGTCTGACAGGGTCGTTGAATGACATATATCGCATCGACCCTGCCACCGGAGACCCAACTTTGGTACTTGATTTGCCTGGTCCTCCCATTTATAGTTTCCAGGGTTTGGCATTTCCAACGAACAATATTGCTTACTCCATTGAGAGAACAGGCCCAATGGATACCTTGTATGAAATTAATATTGTTACAGGCACAGCTACACCAATTGGTGAACTTACCCATCCAGTTGTATTTGGTGAATTAACTTTTTTTAATGGAGATCTATACTATCATAGTGAGGTAAACGATAATTCGTCTCTTGCCAGAATTATACTATCCAATCCATTGGTGAATGAACTGGTAGTGGACTTGCCTGATGATCTGTCATTGTATGCTATGACTGCATTTACGCAGTGTCACACCTTGTTGAGTCAGGATATACAAACATATACCCTCATCCTGATCAATACACTCGACGGTGATTTGACCTATCTGTATAATTCGCCACCTTATTTTAGAGGTCTCACCAGCCTGCTGGAATATGAAACGCCTGATTGCGTCTTTTCTGTTGATTTGGATTGCAATGATAGTTCCGGTGCAGACGGTCTTGATTTCAATAGTCCTGATTTTTATTGTATCACAACAACCGGAGTGCCCATCTGTGACCAGGACTTGCTCTTCCTGTATGACACGCTTATCGAATTTATGCAGATCGAACTCAATGGTTTTGTTCCGGATGGCGCAAGTGAGTATCTCGAACTTGGCCCTACCTACCCTGGATTGACGATTTCCGGTTCTGGTACGCAAACTATATTGATCGAAAATGAGGGTATGGCACCCTCCACACAGTTTAAAAACGCCTTACGCGCCATCCGATATCATAATGATGCCTTTATTCCCACGCTCGGAACACGCACAGCCAGAGTTAATGGAACGTCCTATTATGGCACTGAAATGAGTGAAGCTGTTGCCAACATTGAAGTAGCTCCATGGCCTGTGTACGACTTCGATTTGGGCCCTGATTTGGAACTTTGCGAAGGGGAGCAAATCACGATCAGTACAAATCTGCAAGGGGTGGATCATCAATGGTCAACCAATGAAACAGGGCCATCTATCAGTGTTTCCCAAAATGGACAGTACAGTGTCACCGTTTCAGGAGATGAATTTTGCCCAAACAGTGATTCGATTGAAGTGACCTTTTTTCCAGCCGTGGTGGTGAGTCTGGGCAATGATCAGGTAGCCTGCGAAGGGGATGAAGTCAACGTGTCTCTTGAAGTCGAATCCGTCTATCCATTAACGATTGAAATCATCGCTTTTCCCGGTGATACGATTACCTTGACCAATGTGACCGGCGATACCGAGATTCCGGTTATACTCCAGGAATCTACTTTGTTTGTTATCCAGTCGGTGATGAGTGCCCAACCCATCTGCCTGGAAATAGATGATGAAGATCAGGAATTTGAAGTGCTACCTGTTTATATAGATACCATACAAGCCGGCATTTGTGAAGGGGATAGCCTTATGATTGCGCCAGGTGAGTTTGTCTTTCAACCCGGCGATTATACCGTTTATGACAATACGTTTTTTGGATGTGATAGTATCACAGCCTATCACGTGTTCATGAGCAATTCAGTCACCATCCAACGTGAAGAGAATACCTGTATGGTTGCTGACACAGGTGTCTTTTTTCAATTGATCGACAATCCCGATGGTTGTGATACGCTTCTTGAAACACAT
>DATHZY010000056.1:0-17343 GCA_035458325.1 Saprospiraceae bacterium
GAGCTTTCACCTGGGTGAGGGCGTTTGCAGCCAGATCGGGCCTCCCGCCCCGTGAAACTACTGCCCCGATTTTTTCCCCAAGTCTCGCAGCAGCTTGCAACGCTGACGCAGCCCCCGTGCTTGCACCGAAATAGCCAATGCTGCAAGAAGTCAACTCAGGTTGCTTAAAAATATAGTTGGTCACAGCCACCAAACGATCCGTTAGTAAATCTATATCAAAGCGATTGGCATATTCCTGGTCTTCAGTCGGTGTCAGGAGATCCATGAGCAAGGTGGCGAAATGATGTTGGGTTAAGTATTCGGCCACATACCTGTTTCGTGGACTGAACCGGCTGCTTCCGCTGCCATGGGAGAAGATCACCAAGGCATGGCATGAATCAGGAATGATTAAATCTCCCTTTATAGAAGAATCCTCCGCAATAGGTATTTCGATTTCATGTGAAATTAATTCGGTCATTTTATTTAAATTGGAATTTAAGTTAACGGCCCCCACCTTTTTTCTCCTATGATGCGGATCACTAACCTATATGAGGTCTGTCATATGAATTCTAATGTAAATGCTATTGATTTATCATGTAAAATTCAGAGCCATGAGGATTTCATTTTTACAGGGAAAAACGGGCAGGCTGGTTGAGTTGAATCAAATGATAGCCCGCAATTCGGTCAGGTTAGAGGAGCCTGATGATTTGGATGAGTTGATGGAAGCAATTGGTGATGCCCGGTATGTATTGCTGGGGGAAGCTTCTCATGGAACACACGATTATTATACCTGGAGATCGCACATCAGCAAGAGGCTTATTGAGGAAAAAGGTTTTTCCTTTATTGCCGTAGAAGGAGACTGGCCGGATTGCTATCGCCTCAACAGGTATGTCAAGAATTATCCGGATGCAGGGCAGAGTGCTTATGAAGTCTTGCATGCGTTTAACCGGTGGCCAACATGGATGTGGGCCAATTGGGAAGTTGTGGCATTGGCGGAATGGCTGAAACAATTTAATGCGGGACATCAACGACCTTCAAAAGTTGGATTTTACGGACTGGATGTCTATAGCTTGTGGGAATCGCTTGCCGCGATCATCGCCTACCTCGATAAGAAGGATCCTGCCACAAAGCATACGGCGATGGATGCATTGGCCTGTTTTGAACCTTATAGTGATGGCGAAGGAAGGGCCTATGCACGGGCCTCTATGATGGTGCCCCATCTCTGCGAAGACGAAGTCATCGATCTCCTGATGCAAATCAGGAAAAACATGCCATCCTATAATACGGATCATGAGGCTGTCATGAGCGCTGAACAAAACGCCCACGTCATCGTCAATGCAGAGCGTTACTACCGTGCCATGATCAGGCCGGGCAGTGGTTCGTGGAATATCCGTGATCATCACATGGCCGATACGCTTTATCGCCTGATGGATTTTTACGGCCCGCAGGCGAAGGGAATCGTATGGGAACATAACACGCATATCGGCGATGCGCGTGCTACAGACATGGCACATCAAGGCCTGGTCAATGTCGGACAATTGGTCAGGGAGGACCGCCAGGCGCATGGGGTTTATACAGTTGGATTCGGTTCTTACAAGGGAACAGTGGTTGCCGGACAGGAATGGGGTGATGTGATGAGGGTGATGCACGTTCCTGAAGCCATGCCGGATAGTTGGGAACATATCCTGCATCAGTTGGGGGCCAGTGACCGAATCGTCTTTATGAATGCTGAAATGAAGAGTGAACTCGAAGGCCTGACATTCAACCACCGGGCCATCGGCGTTGTCTATCATCCGCGGCATGAGAAACCAGGAAATTATGTGCCGAGTATCATCACAGACCGATACGATGCATTTGTCTATCTCGATAAGACAACTGCCCTGCATCCATTGCATATCATACCGGATGGATTCCAGATACCCGAGACCTTTCCTTTTGGCGTATAGATAGAAGCATGGCATCGATCAATCATTCACTATCACAAGTACTCAATGATCTGGGGAATATCTATCGTTACCTTGGAGAGGAAGAACGATTCAGGGCAATAGCCTATACGAAGGCGTCAAGGACCATTGACGGACTGGAGGATGAGATCACGGTGTATATAAAGAACAACACACTTGAGGACATTCCCGGGATAGGGGAGAGCATTGCTGAAAAAATCCTTGAATTTGTAAGGACCGGAAAAATCAGGAAGTACGAGGAACTAAAGAAAAAAGTTCCACTCGAATTGTTGGATTTGATGAGCGTATCTGGCTTCGGGCCTCAATCGCTCAGGCAGATTCACGATGAACTGAAGATATCAACGAAGGCTGAACTCATCAAAGCCCTTGAAGATGGACGAATCAGTCGCATGAAAAGATTCGGTGCAAAGAAGGTGGAGAATATGATGCGGGGTCTCAAGTTGCACAAGTTGGTGGAGGAAAGGATCTTTTGGTGGAGCGCCAGGGAGATCGCTGACAGGATTGTGGCAGAGATGAAACAGATGCGTGAAGTCCGGCAGATTGAAGTGGCAGGAAGTATACGTCGCGGGAAAGAAACCATTGGCGATATTGATATCCTGGTAGCCTGCAATCCTTCACACAGGAGGAAGGTCATCCAGGGATTCACCCTCCTGAGTGACCGTAAATTGGTTTTGGCCAAAGGGGAGACCAGGGCCAGCATGCTTATCAAGGATCGCAACAGGCAGGTAGACCTGAGGGTCATCAATGAACAGGAGTGGGGTGCTGCGTTACTCTATTTTACAGGGTCAAAGGAACACAATGTATTTCTGCGATCCATCGCCAGGGAAAGGGGATTCAAAATAAATGAATACGGAGTCTTTAACCTGGAGGATGGTAAACGGATAGCAGGAAAGACAGAAACGGATATTTACCGGTTTTTTGGATATCAGTATATCCCACCGGAAATGCGGGAGATGAAAGGTGAATTTGACCTTGCAGCCAAAAAGAAAATTCCATCCCTGATCGAATTTAAGGACATAAGGGGGGACATGCAGATGCATAGTACATGGAGTGATGGCGCCCTGGATATCGAGCCTTTAGCGAGGTTTGTCCTCGCACATTTTGATTATGAGTACATCGTCCTGACGGATCATTCGGTATCCTCCAGGATTGCAGGAGGAAAGGATGAGAAGGCTTTCCTGAAGCAGATAAAGGAAATCGATTCGGTCAATAAGAAACTGGGAAAGCCATTTATTAAGAAGGGGATTGAAGTGGATATCCTGCCGGATGGTTCCCTTGACTTGCGCGATGACCTGCTTGCGGAAATGGATTGGGTTTGCGCGTCCATTCATTCAGGCTTTACACATGACAATACAGACAGGCTCATACGCGCCTGCCAGCATCCGTTTGTCAATTGCATCGGACATCCTTCCGGGCGATTGATTGGAAAGCGTGAAGCGTACAGTGTTGACTGGACAAAATTATTTTCTGCAGCGGCCGGGACAGGGACCACGATGGAGATCAATGCGCAACCAGACAGGATGGATTTATCGGCTGAGTTGGCCTGGCAGGCACGCGAAGCCGGGGTGAGGTTGACCATCAGTACAGACAGTCACCGGGAGGATAATTTTTCCTTTATGCAGGCAGGTGTCATTGCCGCACGCAGGGCCTGGTGTAAGGCTGGCGATGTGCTGAATACGGAAAGCTGGAAGGAAGTCAAGGCATGGGTTGATAGAAAGAGAAACAAGAAATAAACAATACGCCATGAATGATACACTCAGGACTATTTATGCACGGAGGGCCATTCGCAGATACAAGCCTTTACCGGTAGCACATGAGTTGATCAACCAGGTCATTGATGCAGGTCGTATGGCCCCTTCTGCGATGAACAAACAACCATGGAGTTTTTATGTGCTGACGGAAGCTGTGGACATTCATACATTTTCAAAGCAGATCGCCAGGGTCGGGGTAAAGGAAATTGTACGCAAAGGATTGAAGGCCATTGTTAAAACCTTCCTGGATATTGTGAGGGCTCCTATCGGTTTCAGGCATCTAGGAGAAAAAGATTTTGTCTTTTACGGGGCACCGGTCGTCATCTTTGTCACAGCACCACGAGATAACGAATGGGCTTCACTGGACATCGGCATGTGTTGCCAGAACATGATGCTCGCTGCTAAATCACTTGGACTCGAAACTTGCCCCGTGGGTTTCGGAAAGTTTGTTGATCAGACTAAATCCTATCCCGCATTGCGTATCCCTCCTGAAGAGGAGGTCATGATAGCAGTGATCATGGGTTATAGTGATGATCAACCGGAAATGCATGAGCGAAGGAAAGGAAATGTTTTCTTCGTATCGCCCGGGACGTAAGACATTTATCCCAGCGCGACATCCAGGATCATCATCACCACAAATCCCCCTACAAATCCGAGCACGGCTACGTCTGTATATTGATCACGTTGTGTTTCCGGAATGACCTCCTCTACGACGACATAGATCATGGCTCCTGCTGCAAAGGCCAGGGCAAAGGGTAAAAACGGTTCCATGTAGATCACGGCAATGGCACCGAGTACTCCCGCTACAGGTTCAACTACGGCAGTCAACTGGCCATACCAAAAACTCTTAAACCTGCTGACACCCATCCTGCGAAGGGGCATGGAAACAGCAAGACCCTCAGGAAAATTTTGAATACCGATACCCAATGCTAAAGCAATGGCCGCAGGAATCATATTTTCTGCATATCCGCTGGCTGCTGCACCAAACAAGACACCGACCGCCAGCCCTTCAGGAATATTGTGCAATGTGATCGCGAGCACGAGTAGCGTTGTCTTGTGCCATTGCGTTTTCATTCCTTCCCGCTCTTCCTCTCCGAAGTTGATATGCAGGTGTGGTGTGAATTTATCCAGTGCATAGAGAAACAAGGCCCCCGCCAGGAAGCCAACAGCAGCGGGCATCCAGGGGATAGCAGGATAGAGTTTCTCTGAATATTCAATGCTCGGTGCCAGTAGGGACCAGAAGCTTGCCGCGATCATCACACCTCCCGTAAAGCCAAGCATGGCATCATATATACTCCGTCGCATCGTATTGAAAAAGAATACAAAGGCTGCCCCCAATGCAGTAACCGACCATGTAAAGGTTGTTGCGATCAGCGCGGAATATACAGGACCGATGCGGACAAAGTATTGTTCAAGTTCTTCCACGAAGCAATGTTAGCAAAGATGAACATCGATGCAAGTGATCCAGATAGGTGTGTTGGATGATCATGGTCACCCTAAATTTCGCCGCTGGCCTGGTGTCTCCACCACCAGCGGGGATTTTCGTGGTTGTTGGTGAGGACACCAACAACGGCATTTAATGCAAACACTTCGCCTTGCACTATCCTGCTTAGCAATGATAATCATGTCTCCCCGGCGTTTTCGGAATGAAGTGAAACGAAGTTGAGCGAAATGAAGAAACGCAGGGGACGGGGGCAAAATGGAGAACTTCGCGTTGGTTGGCGGCGAATACCGATTGCTCCTTGCCCTCCCGCTACCCTTACGGGGCGGGATCTTCGACTTGCTCCTTGCTTACTCCTTCACGATAATCTTCTGCGTAGCCGATGTCTCCTTTGTCGTCAACGTCACAAAATAAACACCACCAATCTTAAACGGCTTAAACTTCTTTTCAAGGCTATTAAAACCAACCGCCGTCTGATCTGATAAATCTTCCTTCAACACCACCTTTCCACTTTCATCGGTGATCGTCAGGGTGACAGCCGATGAATTCTTAAGTTGAAAAAGAATGTTGAAGATACCTTCGTTTGGATTTGGATAAATCTGCATTTGGAGGCCATTGTTGCTCTGTGCGTTTAATTCCGGAAGTGCCGTCGTTTGGCTACGGGTCACATAGACTTTATACACCAGTGGATGAGCAACACTTTCGGTACCGTTATTGATCCAGAAGATATTAGCTGCTGTACTTTCTATGCCACCATAGATATAGCCTACATGGACCGTATCACCGGTTAATTCATCCATCTTGATCACCCCATTGGCATATTTAGGAACAGAAGGTAAGGGTATAAATTCAGCACTCGCACCAAGGTAACCCGGCATCTCTTGTGGTAATTTATATTCTGTCAATTGACCCTGCCTGTCACGTGTCACTCGCGCAATTGTTTTTACAAAGGGGACATCACTATCCTGCACCAATTGTCCGTTTTCTACATAGTATTGTGCAATACCACCGAAGAAGATAGTGTGCATCTGGTCCGTGCTGGAGGAGTATGCAGGCATGACAGCACAATGATAGTTATTGAAATACTGTGCAAATTCAGGAACGATACGATATCCGTCTTTATCTATGCTCACTACGTTGAGATACGGTAGGTCAGCATTGAGTTGGAATGGCCCGGAAAAACTCATCAGCCCTTCTTCGCCATCAGGTAAAATCTGTGCGGCAACATTATAGTCTCTCCGGTGAAATGCAAGCGTATCAGTGATGGTCGCCAGATGCGTGACCTTGAGTGTGCTTCCATCATCCTCCAGGTTAAAGGTTCGTATCGCGTTGGTATATTCCTGTGTGAAGGTGTTATGGTTCATTGGGTTATAATTGCCATCAAATTTCTGCCCGCCGACGAGGTAATAGGTATCATAGATCTTGTTGAGATGACCACCGGTGACAGCAAAGCGGGTGTCGGTCATGGTCCTGAAATAGGGTGCTATGTTTTCCCCTTTTTCAATGGCCGACATCACACCCGGCACATCAATCGCGGTCAGCATCGCATAAGTCACTTTTGAGTCGACCGTTTCACTATGTCCATATCCACCGACGAGGTATAGGAAATTTCCCTCCTGGTGAAACTCCATGTTGGTTGAACTGAGTTGATCCTGCAAGGGCACCGAAAGCGCAGTCAGCGGAGCAGACCATGTTTTACCATTCGCAGGATCCACCACGAGGATATTGGTATGGCGGCCATCCGGATTGAAGGTCGCCCATGGTTGCCGGCGATGCAGGCCATCTATTCGCCCACCGACCACCAGCCATTTTCCTCCATGTTGTCCCCATGCATATGCCTGGAGGCCGGGAAGGCCTTCCATCGTCAATGGTTCGAGATGGATCTGGAATGGATCAGATTGGGCAGTAAGCGAAAAGGATGCGCTTACGATGCTAAACATGAAGATCAGGTTTCTCATAATCGTACGGCTATTTGAATCCGAAAGTTAGCCGTATTCCCAGCAGGGATATGTAACAAATGTTATTTTGAAAAGTAATAGGGCGCTCCTGCAGCGGCGAGCCGGTTTTGTCTTAGGATTTTCGGTAGGAATTCCGTTGGTTGCAGGAGCAAACTCCTGCAACGGCAAGCCGGTTTCGTCTTAGGTGTTTCGGTTCTTAGCGGAGATGCTTCACCTCAGCCTTTATTTAGTGGGGTTAAAACCCCACTTTACAAAATCGTCGTGCCTACGGCACTTGGATCGATGATTTGCATTCATCGATCATTATTCCTCTGCTATATTCCATTTCCTCAGCCTCCGCCTCCGCCTTCGCCTCCGCCTTTTTCACTCTTCACTTTTCACTCTTCACTCTTCACTTTTCATTCTTCCTTCTTCTTCTTACTCTTATGCTTCAGCACCTTCGCCTCAATATTGAAGATGATTTCCTCGGCGATGTTTTTGCAATGATCCCCTACACGTTCCAGCTTGCGGATCATGGAGATCAGGTACAGGCCTTCTTCAATTTTTTCAGGATGGTTACGCATAAATTCTGCGACCACCGCATTGGACTTGATGTTGATCTCATCGACGACTTCGTCTCTTTTGAAGATGCTTCTCGCCAGTCGGGTATCCTCGGTTTCGAAAGCTTTTAGCACATCTTCCAGGATGTTGTTGGTTTCATCATACATCCGCAGGATCTGCGTTTTTTCGACGATCTCTGCGTCAAAAGGCTGATCAGCAAAGATGATGTATTTGGCGATACCCTCAGCGATATCTCCGGAGCGTTCGAGATTGTTGTTGATCTTTAAGATGGCGAGTACGGTCCGCAGGTCGACCGCCACCGGATTGAAGAGCGCGAATATGTTTTCACAATCGCGGTCTATCTTGAGTTCGAGGGCGTTGACCCGCTTTTCAGTAGAAACCACTTCGCGGGCCAGGTCTTTGTCAAATTCAAGTAGGGCTTCACGGGTCTTGTATAGCTGGGAAATAACCATCTGCCACATCACGGTGATCTCTGATTTCAGCATGGTTAATTCTTCCTCTAGATGAGTCATTGTATCGGATTTTAGTGCATTAGATTCGATAGGTTTTTCTGGCGCTCCCATAGTAAGGTACAAAGGTTATCCGAATCGTCCGGTGATGTAGTTTTGCGTTAACTCCTTTTTAGGGTTGATAAATATTTCCTTGGTATTCGAGTATTCAATGAGTTCGCCGATATAGAAGAAGGCCACTTTGTCACTGACACGCCCGGCTTGTTGCATATTATGTGTTACAATGATGATCGTGTATTGTGTTTTTAGCTCGTAGATCAGCTCTTCGATTTTCGCGGTCGAGATAGGGTCCAGTGCGGAAGCAGGTTCATCCATCAAGACAATGGAAGGTTCTACCGCCAGCGTACGGGCTATGCATATGCGCTGCTGCTGGCCACCGGACAGCGAGAGCGCGGATTTGTTGAGGTTGTCCTTGACTTCATCCCATATCGCCGCACGACGCAATGATCGCTCCACGGTTTCATCCAGGATCGATTTTTTATTGATACCCTGTATCCGGAGCCCATAGATGACATTCTCATAAATGGATTTTGGAAACGGATTGGGCTTCTGGAAAACCATGCCGATTTTCTTGCGCAGTTCCTCCACCCTCACTTTCTTGTCATAGATGTCTTCGCCATCGATCAGGATGGTGCCCGTCTTGCGGAATCCATCGATGTAGTCATTCATCCGGTTGATCAATCGGAGGAATGTTGATTTTCCGCACCCGGAAGGACCGATAAACGCAGTGACAGTATTAGCTTCGATGTCCATGCTCACATCCTTGATGACATGGGCCTGGTCGTAATACACATTTACATTTGCAGCGGATAATTTATGCGTTGTCATGTCTGTTACCATTTTACTTTTTTCTGCCAGCGGTTGCGCAGGTAGATGGCTATTCCGTTCAAGATAAAGGTAATCGACAACAGCACGATGATGGCTGCGGTCGCATTGATGATAAATCCTTTCTGGGGACGGGATAGCCAGTTGAATATCTGGATGGGTAATACTGAAAAATCATCCATCGGACTGGAAGGAAGTGTGGTGATATAGAGCATCGCCCCGATGACAATCAATGGTGCGGTTTCGCCGATAGCTCTGGAGATCGCCAGGATGACCCCGGTGACAATACCACCTGCGGATGCCGGTAATACCTGGAACCACGTCGTCTGCCATTTGGTAGCCCCGAGCGCAAAGGATGCTTCACGTATGGTTTTCGGCACAGCTTTCAAGGCTTCACGCGTTGCCACGATGATGATCGGTAGTATCAATAATGCTAGTGTCAGGCTTCCGGAAAGCAGGCTCTTTCCTAATCCCAGGATGCGAACAAATATTTCCAGCGCGAGCAACCCATAGATAATCGATGGTACACCCGCGAGGTTGGTGATGTTGATTTCGATCAGGGAAGCAAGTCTGTTTTTCTTGCCATACTCTTCGAGATAAATACCTGAAGCGACACCAAGGGGTATCGAAATGAGTGAAGTGAGTACCATCACCCAGATGGTGCCAAACAAGGGTATCAGGATACCGGCTTCCTCTGGTTTGCGCGAAGGAAGGGACGAAAAGAACTGCGCATTCAACCGCGGCAGACCTTCACGAAGCACGCTGTACAGGAAAAATCCCAACATCAATAAACCGAATAGTGTGCAGCCTATCCCGACGTAGCGGAAGAGATTGTCCTTGATTCGATTGATGTCCACCCGCTTACTCATATTTTTCCTGGAATTTCTTCTTGATGTAGAAACTGATGTTGTTGAGAATAAACGTCAAGGCAAATAAGGCAATTCCAGCCGCGAAGATGGTTTGATATTCTATCGAACCCTGTACTACGTCTCCAAGGCTTACCTGCACGATATAGGTTGTGATGGTTTCTACAGGTACTAACGGATTGAGTGTCAATCGTGGCTGCTGGCCTGCAGCGATAGCCACAATCATCGTTTCACCCACTGCACGCGATATACCAAGTATCACGGATACGATGATGCCGGAGGATGCGGCAGGAACCAATACTTTAAATGAGGTCTGAAATCTTGTAGCACCGATTCCATACGATGCCTCCCGAAGGGATGTAGGTACTGCATACAAGGCGTCTTCGCTCAGGGATGAGATCATCGGGATGATCATGATGCCCATCACGATGCCTGGTGACAATGCATTGAAGCCGGCCATCTGTGGAAAGATCTGCTGTAAGAAAGGCGTGATCACCATCAAGGCGAAAAAACCATACACTACAGTCGGAATGGCGGCAAGAATTTCAAGGACCGGCTTGATCGTTTTTCGGAAACTCTTTGGCGCATATTCATTCAGGTACACAGCGATCGACAATCCGATAGGGAGTGCAACAGCGATGGCAATAAAGGAAGTAAGCAATGTCCCGGTAACGAGCGGAAGGATACCAAAATGCTTGTCGGCAAAAAGCGGTGTCCACTGCGTATCAAACAAGAAATCACTAAGTGGCACCCGCGCAAAGAACACAGAAGACTCTGATATCAGGACCCACAGGATACCTATCGTGGTAAGGATACTGACAGCCGCACAGAGGAGCAGGACTCCTTCAATGATTTTTTCTTTTACACTCATCAGCTGTGCATTTCCGGTAGGAGAGGTTCAAGGCATGCGGCATGAACGGTATGTCCATGCCGCATTTTAATTTATTCAGCCGCAGGAAGTGATGTGATAAATGCTTCCCATTTGGCTTTAGCGTCTGCAGACTCTTGATCAGTCAAAGAGATAAATCCGACTTCTGCAGTGAGGGTGTTTGTATTGTTGAGATAGAACCGGACAAATTCCTGTACTTCCTTACGTTTTGCAGCGGTACTGTTGACATAGATAAACAATGGCCTGCCCAGCGGTGAGTATGATTTGTTTTTTACGGTCTCAATACTTGGAAGGATCGGTCCTTCGCCATTTTCAGCCTTGCCATCATCGATGCCGATCACCTTGAGTTTGTCCTTGTTTTCTTCATAATACGCAAGTCCGAAGAAGCCAAGTGCATATTTGTCGGAAGCTACACCTTGCACGAGTACATTATCATCTTCACTGGCTGTAAAGTCACCACGGCTTGAATGACTCTTGCCTACAATCACCTCAGTGAAATAATCATACGTTCCACTTTCTACACCAGCTCCGAAAAGATGGATTTCTTCATTCGGCCATTCAGGTCGGATCTGGTTCCATTTCTTGATTTTACCCTGTGCCTCTGGTTCCCATAGCATTTTTAATTCGGCTACCGTCATATCCGTGCACCAGTCATTTTTTGGGTTGACCACGATGGCCATGCCATCAAAAGCCACCGTCAGTTCCACATAGCTCACATTATGTGATTTAGCGAGACTGTCTTCGGCTGGCTTGATCGGACGCGATGCATCATTGATGTCTGTTTCAGCCCTTCCAAATTTTTTAAAACCACCACCCGTGCCGGATAGCGCAACGGATACTTTAACTCCAGGTTGAATTTTCTGAAACTCTTCAGCCACTGCTTCCGTGATCGGATATACGGTACTCGAACCGTCAATATTGATATTGCCGCCCAGTTTGTCACCGGTGGTCGCATCAGTATTTGGTTTGGAACCACATGCTGTCAGCAGCAGGAAAGTAATCGGGATGAGAATTGATCTTGTATACATTTCGATTTTATTTCGGATAAATTATTTGAATATGCTTATTGAAATCTCTGCTCCTGCGATCTGCATCATATCCTCATGGAGAGCAGATCATCTAAATTAGAGTGATTTTATAGTCCATTTGTTGACGACAGGAAATATTTGTGGAAATCTTCATTTTCTGTCACACCGGCAGGATTTTACTCAATTCAACTGACGATCTCTGCGTTTCAGAGATGGTTTGGTGCAAGGGGTTTAAGGGGTGAAGATCAAGGTCGTTTTTTGATGCCGCAAAAGTACCCTTTAAAGGTTAGCCCATGGTTGCTGCTGCGTTAATTCATAGTAAACTCTTTCCTCCTTTTTTAGCAGGCCCGCCGGAAGGTCCGGACGGATCCTTTTTTTACGAAATGCCAGGCTGAGGATGACTTCCAATCAGTGGCCTGGGCCTTGCTTTTGTGTCCCACTGCACAGTGATGACCAATAAAAAAACTTCTTTTTCCTGTTAAATGCTTTAGTACAATAATTTATATATGTCTGATGTATTTAATATTCTCCTTTTGCTTGTAGGGTTATTTCTGGCTGACTTCATGGGTTGCACTAAACTGACTCCACCCTTGAGGGCATTTTTTTGAATAAATGTTGGGGTTTATTGATTTAACCGGACTCGGTACCCTGGGCCATGCAGGCATTCGGATCACCATTTACCATCCAATGTAAATTTATTGTAAATAAAATATGACTTGACAGCAACCAGCATCGGGCTGGAATTTTTAATTTAGTAGCCTTGCCGGTGACATGCCCGGGCCTGTTTCGGCAAGATGGTAAACGAAACGAAAATCATCACACCATGAAAAGAGTCTTTAAGATTCTGGGCATCCTTATTGGTTTGGGTGTCCTGGTCCTCGCTGGAGGAGCGGCCTATATTCATTTTTCCGGCATTCCTGGCTATGAAGTCAAGGCACCTGACCTGAAGGTGACTGCGGACAGTGCTATGGTGGCTGAAGGAAAACGCCTCGCCACCATGGTCTGCAATCAATGCCACCTGGCGGCAAGCGGTAAGTTGGAAGGCCAGGAAATGCTGGATCTCCCTCCGGCTTTTGGCAGGGCTTGGTCTGCCAATATCACCAGGGATGAAAAATATGGGACCGGCCGATATACAGATGGCGAACTGGCTTACCTGATCCGCACAGGTATCAAACGGGATGGAAATTATGCTCCACCGTGGATGCCCAAGTTTCCGCATCTTTCAGACTATGACCTCCATAGTGTCATCGCCTATCTCCGGTCAGACGCTCCGGAACTGGCCCCGGTGGCTAAAGCGCAACCGCCATGTCAGCCATCATTCCTGGCTAAATTCCTCAGCCATGTAGCTTTTAAGCCCTTGCCCTATCCTTCAGCACCCATTGTTGCTCCGCCTGCTACTGATAAGGTTGCATTTGGAAGGTATGTAGCTACCAGTAAAGTCGAATGTTATGGTTGCCACAGCCCAAGTTTTGAAACGCAGAATATCATGGAGCCTGAGAAGACGCCCGGCTATTTCAGCGGAGGCAATGCGATGCCAAACAAGGAAGGTGAAACGATCCTGACCCGAAATCTAACTCCTGACAAGGCTACAGGCATTGGTAACTGGACGGAAGAGCAGTTTATCAAAGCCGTTCGTTTCGGCCAGCGTGATGGCAAGCCAGCGCTACGGTACCCTATGGTTCCCTATGCAGCAATGACAGAGGAAGAAGCCTCAGCGGTGTGGGCATACCTGCAGACGATTCCATCCATTTCACATGATGTGGATGCTATGCCATCGAAGTAACGCATTCCTTCTTCAAGCACAGGGCTATTAATTCAAAACACTATTTATTTAAAATCCAAATAGCCGCATTCAACACGGATGCAAAGCTCACCCACAACAAATAGGGTAATTGTAGGTAAGAGGCCAGGGGAGAAAGTGTATGAAAGTAAATCATCATCATCAGGATGGTAATCCATAAGATGCCGATGGTGATCAGTGCAGCTAAAGGTGATTGGGCATTGAAGAAGATAAAACTCCAACTGAGATTGAGGATGAGTTGGATGACAAACAGCCAGATCGACTTGGTGCGCATATCAGACTTTGGTGTCTGAAGAATGAGATACAAGCCAATACCCATCAGGATGTACAATACACTCCATACGGGCCCGAACAGATAATTGGGTGGATTGAAGGAGGGTTTGTTGAGGGTGCTGTACCAGGTGTTGATGCTATCCGAGGTTGCAAATCCGGATAGCAGGCCAGATACAAGAGGGATGGCAATGCACATCAGGAGTAAAGGCCACTTTATTTCTTTCATGGTCAATATTTTTTTTCAAGTTAGACCTTTAATCGGGAGATGCCTCCATCCACATGCATGACCTGTCCGGTGATCCAACCCGACTTTTCAGTCAGGAGGAACTCAGCCATGTGGGCCATATCCGCTGGCGTGCCAATTCGTTTCAATGGATGACGTAAAGCATTCGCATTTCTTTTTTCTTCAGTATTCAGGAGCGAAGCGGCCATCGGAGTATCTGTCAGGGAAGGGGCGATACAATTAACTCTGATGGTAGGGGCCAGCTCTGCGGCAAGTGCCCTGGTCATTCCTTCCAATGCACCTTTAGATGCTGAGACCATCGAATGGAAGTTTAATCCGGCCTCAACAGCTGCCGTAGAGAAAAGTACGATGGCAGGTTGATTTCCCTTCTTCAGCGCAGGCAATGCGGCCTGTATTGACTTTATCGCTCCGATCACCTGCACCTGGTAATCCTCCAGGAAGTCAGCAGGCTTGATGCGGTGAAAGGGTTTGAGTATGATACTTCCGGGACAATACACTAATCCGTCAATGGCCTCCGGCAGAAAACTGAAATCGGGCTGGTCGTCAAGGATATTACAATGATGATAAGTAAGGTTGGCGTTTTCAGAGGTCGTTGGCTTCGAATGATAAGTACCGTAGACCCTGTGACCTGAAGATGCAAGTTGATTGGCAAGTTGTTGGCCTATTCCTGATGAAGCACCGATGATGAGTATTGAAGACATGATTTCCTTAACATAAGGATATCCTGCTTTGTTGGAATATTTTTAAGATAAGCAGTTTCTCTTTACCCTCGGGACTCAGGCATTACACATATTTCGCTCGGAGTACGCAGAGTGCAAGGAGAAAATTTTTCGAATTCGCTCAACTCGGCACTCCATCCAACAGCAATCCCTTTTGTCACCCAATACGGCTTACCGAATACGGCTTACTGCTTACCGATTACTGCTTACCGATTACTGCTTACCGATTACTGCTTACCGCTTACTGCTTACCGATTACTGCTTACTGCTTACTGCTTACCGCTTATCCCTTGCTCCCTTGCTCCTTTGCTCCTTTGATCCCTTAAGCCCCTTCGCCTTCGCCTCAGCCTCAGCCTCAGCCTCAGCCTTCGCCTTCGCCTTCGCCTTCGCCTCAGCCTTAACTTTTAACTTTCTTCGGCTTGACCGTCTTCAACTGGATAAAATCTACAAAGAAGGAGAATGCCATAGAGAAATAGATATATCCCTTTGGAATATGGAAATCAAGCCCTTCCCCGATGAGTGAAATACCAATGATCAGCAGGAAACATAAAGCCAGGATCTTGAACGAAGGATGCCTGGAGATAAAATCGCTGATGGGCTTAGCTGCAAAGAGCATGATGCTCACAGACACAATCACAGCCGTATACATGATCCATAACTGGTCTACCATACCAACTGCCGTGATAATGGAGTCAATTGAAAACACAATATCAAGCAACAAAATCTGGAACAACATGTCCTTGAAGGATACCTTCTTTTTAAGAGCTGCATCTTCGTACCCATGATGCTCCTCTTCTGATTTGAGATAGATTTCCCGTGTGGATTTATAAAGGAGAAAAGTACCTCCGGCAAGCAGGATCAAATCCTTGCCGGAAATACTGACGTCCATGAAATTGAACAGTTCATTGTCAAGCTTCATGATCCAGGAGATGACGGTCAGCAGGATCAGGCGCATGACCATGGCCAGGCCAATACCTAGTTGACGTAGTTTCTGCCGCTGCTCAGGTGGCAGCTTATCGGCCAGAATGGAAATGAAGATGATATTGTCTATACCCAGGATGACCTCGAGTGCAATCAAGGTAATGAGGGGCATGATAACTTCGGTGAAATCCATGTCAGGAGGTTGTCGTTTTGATTGATTTCGGTTTCGCCTTTTTTCGGCGGTGAAATATACGATAGTTTATAAATTCCGGATAGACCTTCCATCCGGGGGAAGCAAAGAGCCATGTGAAACCGGCCTTTAGCCAGGTTACACATGGCTCATCTCACACTAAGGAAGCAGAACCAGGCTTATTGAGCTTCCAGCTTGACCAACGGTGCCATCCTGGCCTTATGAAGCATCAGGTATTTTCCATTGATAGCATAGTTGTCAGCCATTTCGATAGCTTTTCCCAACTGGCTTTCAATAGCCATATCCGGACAAGCCATCATCGTGGAAGCCACGCCGGAAAATCTGATGCGGTTACCTTCCATCAGTTCATACGTTCCCATCAGGGTATTACAACCTCCTGAGCCTTGAAGTCGGTTTCCTTCCTTCTTTAAGATGATATGGGCTTCTTTCTGGTTGGCAGGAGGGTTGACAACCGCCTGTCCGTTGATCTCCACGACCTTCCAATAGGTTTCTAACAATTCGGTAGATATCGCAGATTCAGGAGCTTTGGCATCCTCAGCAGTTTTAGCAGGGGTGTTGCAACTCATGAAGGTATATACACCCACCAGGGAAGCAAGGAGTTGGATTTTCATGGGAGGATTGATTATGATAGTGGAAACTTATTGGCGCTTGAATATAAACTTTGGAGCATCAGCACCCACTACCCGTTTGCGATCCAGGTCAAGGTTATAGAGGGTATCACCCGCAATTTCAAAATGGGAGGAGAAATAGCCGGCTATATCAAGGCTGAATAGTCTGTTAGGTTCAGTCCATATTACATTTCCCGTAGTATCAGGTATAATGACATCCGACCCGAGAAATTTAATTTTCAACAGGAAGGTGGTATCCTCCTTAAGTGACAGGGTAGCTTCAAGCCCTTCACAATTGATACATGGTAGAACTGCCTTGTAGGTTCCAATCCAGTTTGCTTCCTTCTGAGCACAGGAAGTCAGCACAAAAATCAACATAAAGGGAATCAGAAAACGAATGCTTGCCAGTTTCATGAGTACAGGATTTGTTTGGTGATTGTTTATTGTTTTGTGAGGACATATTTATCTGCCAGGTTCCCGGTGATCGGATTGCCTTCCATGTCTAGTTGTGTGAGTTTGTTTTCACCTACAAGGTACATGGTGGGGGCATTTTCAAGACCACCCAGGACGATGAAGCTTTTTTCAGGACTCCACCTCATGGTTCCGGTCTTCTCTGTCGGCACCGCATCAGGTTTGCCGAGGTAGGTGGTTTTAAGCAGGTAGGTATTGTCTGTGTTGAGGACAAGTACGGTCTCTATGCCTTCACAATCTGCGCAGGGTAATACACCTTTGTACATGCCGGCCAGTTCCGTGGAAACATTCTCGTATCCGGGAGGGGCAGTCATGGTCGTGTCA
>DATHZY010000057.1:0-4671 GCA_035458325.1 Saprospiraceae bacterium
CAGCCGGAGGTCAATTGAGCTTTCATTTTGAACGCTTCTGCAGCATGGCAGATCCGGATGCAGCTGCTATCCGCATCAACATCAAGTCAGAAGGATATCAGGGTAAAATCACCCTCGAACCCTATCTGGACTTTGATGTACACAACAAGGATTCCAACTATGGTGACCAGTTTTGGGAGCGGGTCGGTGAGGAGCAGGATGATTCCTTTTCGATGGTATCCGCGATCACCAAGAAAACTGCCTTTACGGTCAGCTCCTTTATGCACTCCAAAGTGGAAGTCAATGGACACCAGGTGAGCATCGCTTCTTCATCCGTTACACCAATGAAGGTCAGCCGGCTGTATAAAGTTGATCTGAAAAAGGGAGAAGAACTCATCCTGCATAAAACGGTAGTCAACCTCAGCAGCCTTTATGTCCATCCGGATCATCAAACCGAAGAAGGAAAGAAAAAGCTAGGTGAACATGAAGTGATCGGATACGCGACCATGAAGCGTAACCATATCGAAGCGTGGCAAAAAATCTGGGATGGCGCAGATATCGTCATCGATGGCAATGTGATGGCGCAGCAAGGCATCCGATTCAATATTTTCCATCTATGGCAAACCTATACCGGAGCAGATGCCAGGCTCAATATCGGGCCGAAAGGATTTACCGGTGAAAAATATGGAGGCAGCACGTATTGGGATACCGAAGCGTATTGTATTCCTTTCTATCTCGGCACCGCAGATGCAGCGATCGCGCGTAATCTGCTGGTATATCGTTACCTCCACCTCCAGAAGGCCATTGAAAATGCGGCTAAGCTGGGCTTTAAAGACGGCGCAGCCCTCTACCCTATGGTGACCATCAATGGCGAAGAGTGCCACAATGAATGGGAAATCACCTTTGAAGAAATACATCGCAATGGCGCTATGGTCTATGCGATCTATGACTACATCAAGTATACCGGTGACACAAGTTACCTGACCGATGGTGGTCTCGAAGTGATGATCGGTGTAGCGAGGTTCTGGTCGCAGCGTGTCAACTATTCACAGGACAAAAAAGCCTGGGTCATGCTGGGAGTGACGGGACCTAACGAATATGAAAACAACATCAACAACAACTGGTATACTAACTACCTCGCACGCTGGTGTATGCAATACGCGATAGAGCAGATTGAATGGGTAAAACAAAACCATGCTGACAAATGGGCGCGGATCAAACAAACATCAGGTTTCAAGGACGAAGAGACCGGTCACTGGCAAGAGCGCATCAACGGCATGTATTTCCCCTGGGATGAAAGCCGCAAGGTATACCTGCAACAGGATGGCTTCCTGGATAAAGATCTCATGCATGCCAATGATCTGCCTGCCTCCGAGCGGCCTATCAACCAAAAATGGTCATGGGACAGGATCCTGAGATCATGCTTTATCAAGCAGGCAGATGTGCTGCAGGGTATGTATTTCTTTGAAGATCACTTTGATGAGGATACCCATCGCCGGCATTTTGATTTTTATGAACCGATGACCGTCCATGAATCATCCCTATCGCCCTGTGTACATGCTATACTCGCTTCGCGGCTCGGCAAACCTGAAAAGGCAAATGAAATGTACCTGCGTACTTCGAGGCTCGACCTGGATGATTACAACAATGATACTGAAGATGGCCTCCATATCACCAGCATGGCAGGTTCATGGATGTCGGTGGTGAGGGGATTTGCGGGAATGCAGGTCAAGGATGGCTTGTTACATCTGGCCCCCGTGCTGCCAGCAGGCTGGGAAGGATTTAGTTTCAAGATCCATTACCGGGAAAGGAGCCTTGGGGTGACAGTGACCGGAAGCCATTGTGAGGTGTCCTTACTGTCCGGCAAACCCCTGCAGATCATGGTCAATAATGAACGTCGTCAGCTTTAATCATGTTTAGTTTGTACTTTTAGACAGTTTTAGCCTACTATAAAGTCGATTTATGATACGCGTAATGATTGCAGACGACCACAACATGTTTGTCGAGGGCATTGAGTCCATCCTGGATGGAATCGACAATATCCAGGTCGTCTCCAAGTGCTATAATGGTCCGGAAGTATTTGAAAAACTGGCGCATACCCCTGCGGATGTGATCCTCCTGGATATCAACCTGCCGGGGATGAATGGGATTGAAGTTTGTCAAAAACTCAGCAAGGAATATCCGGAGGTCAAGGTGCTGGCCTTGTCGATGCACAATGAGGAAAGCTTTGTCACGGAGATCCTGAAGCATGGGGCCCAGGGCTATATCCTCAAGAATACCGGAAAAAAGGAGTTGATCTCCGCGATCGAAACCGTGTACAATGGCCAGTCCTATTTTAGTGACGAAGTGACCGAGACCATCATGAAGAGTCTCGTGAGCCAGAAATCCGGTGGAAAGAAATCCTCTATGCTGGCTCCCAAGATATCCAGGCGCGAAAAAGATGTGCTGGACCTGATCGTTAAGGAGCATACCACGCAGGAGATCGCAGATACCTTATTCATCAGCCTCAAGACAGTAGAATCGCACCGCCGTAGCTTGCTGACCAAGCTGGGGGTGCGTAATACCGCCGGCCTGGTAAGGGTGGCGATCGAAAATCAACTGACCACAAAATCATAGGGCCAGGAGCCGCATACAAGACTAATGACCATCATCGTTTAATCCAGAAGCAAACACCCGATTCAATTTCAAATACATACTGAGAACGCTGGAATTGTTTTTTTGTCTGACCCCTTCATTTATTCACTCAAGGATATCCACGCCTCAAACCCCGGATATGAAGGACTCTTTTTGCCTTTACGCTAAATCGTACCTAACCAGCTTATTGCTGTTAGGATGCATGTTAATGAATCCGCAGGCAGTTGCCGCTCAAGTAAGCGAAGCCAAATCCAATGCGGAATTGTATCGCCTGATTACGCAACTGGAGCAAACCGGCAAATACAGCGAAGCCGCTGAAGCATATCGGATCATTGCAGAGCGCGACCTCGCGGAGATCGAAAATCTGGATCGGGCGATCAAAAACTATATTGAAGCGCAGAAACTCTATGGCAAAGCCGGGGATTCATTAAAAATGTACCAGACCATCACGGACCTGGGACGGCTCTATTGTGGCAGTGAATACTACCTGGAGGCGATCAGTATGTTTGAGCGCGTCGAAGGTTATGCGGAGCGCACACTGGATACAGTCCTCTCGGCCCGCATGCTTCAGCAGATCGGTGAAATCTACATCGCGCGCAATCAGATGGAAGAAGCGTCAAAATATTTTGAACGTGCCAGCAGATTAAACATGATGATCCAGGATACGCTATTGTCTACGATCAACAGACTGACGATTACCGCCCTCACCGGGCAAAAGCCATTGTTTAAAGACCTTCCGGATTCACTGAGCATCGATCTGACGAGATATGACAGCATACGCTATCTATCCTTCCTGCCTTCCTTACATCTCCATGTGGGCATGTATAATATGCATGCTAAGAAGTACAAGCTGGCCCTATATTATTTTTCACATGGTTTGCGCCTGGCCGGCAAGGATACTTTCGTCAAGAGAGAACTCTACCGGCAACAAGCGGATTGTTATGAAAAAATGAAAAACTATCCGGCCGCGCTACATGTCATGAAGACCCTCAACCACTTCAACGACAGCCTCAACAATGCCGGTAAATCTGCGAGTATCCAGCAGATGTTTCTCAAGGACAAGGATATCCAGCGGGAGACCGAACTGCTGATGATGGAGCGTGACCGCAATATCACCGCCTTGAAATCCAGTATCCAAAAGGTGCTGAGTTATGCGTTGTTAGTTGGGGCAGTGATCATGCTGATCGTATCCTACATCATCATCCGCAGCTACCAGCAACGCCTCAATTCAAACCAGATCATTGCTGACCAGAATGAAGAAATCAACCGGCGCAAGATCAATGAACTGGAGAGTAACCGCAAGATAGAATCGATCAGTTCGATGCTACAAGGCCAGGAAGTCGAGCGTGAACGTATCGCGCGTGACCTGCATGACAGCCTTGGTGGATTGCTGTCGACCGTTAAGCTTCACTTTGATGCCATCCAGGCCAAGTATCCGGAAATCACGCATCAAAAGGAATACAACAAGGCCTACAATCTCCTTGATGCGGCCTGCAGTGAAGTGAGAACCATCTCCAACAACATGCAGCCGGGAGCCTTGCTCAAGATGGGTATTGTACCTGCCATCAAGGACCTGGTCAACCGCATCGAATCAGAGGATACCCCGCATATCGAATTCCTGCACTATGGTCCGCTCCACAATCTCGCCATCGGTGTCACGCTCAACATCTTCCGGATAGTACAGGAATTGCTCTACAACTGCCTCAAGCATGCGCACTCCAAAGAGATCCTGATCCAGCTCATCCGCAATGATGAAGACATCGAGATCATGGTCGAAGACGATGGCGTCGGCTATGATCCCGGCGAAGTCCGCAAGGGCATGGGCACCGAAAATGTCGCTGCGCGTGTGAACTTCCTGAAAGGAGAAATATCAGTGCACAGTGAAAAGGGCGTTGGGACGACAACGACGATTACGATACCCTATACCAAGGAGACGGCGGAGGATGAGGTGTTTACGCAGATAGATCCGGAGGTGTTTTCGAAGGACGAAGGGTAAGCAAGGAGCAAGGAGCAAGGGAATTTTGTAAAAGTAGAGACGCGATTTATCGCGTCTCTACT